>CAZFNE010000001.1:0-49306 GCA_964520335.1 uncultured Methanosarcinales archaeon
GAGTCTTCGGCTCGAAAGGCCGGAATGATTGGCCGAGCTACACCACCGGAGCTTCTGTATTTATTCGGATTCCCCTTATTGAAGGGGTTCTTCAATAAGGTTTTTATGCATATATAGTTGTCGGCTAGCAACCCTTCAAAATATATTATTATAATCCTTCGAACTTTTTATATACCTTTTGGAGCTTTCTCAAATTTCCTCTTCTAATTCTTCCTCTTTATTCAGATCTTCATCCATAAGTTCGGCATCTTCGGATTTTTCCTCAGTTTCTCCAACCATAAGGTTCCCGATCCATTCGCTGAGTCTCCCGCAATATTCAGGCTGACAATCTCCTGTACAGCCTGTACAGGCTGAAAATAAATCTCTTGAAAGTAAGAGGTCATATTTTTCTTTAACCTCTTCCTTTGCCTTCAAAAGATAAGTTCTAGCCCCATTTGAGACGCCAACTTCCCGGATAATGAGGTCTTTATCCAGAAGTTTCTTTATAATTCTGGAACATTTTCGGCTATCGATATCCAGTTCTTTCCAAATAACGTTCTGGAAAACGCCGTCTTTATGTCTTCTTATTATATTGTATGCTTCTTCTTCAAGATCCATGTTTTCACACTAAGAATTTCCTTACGAAGTCTCAGTCTTCTACAGGAGTTATCAGTATAATATTATTTCCCCGAAGTACTACAGAACCAAGGGAGCGCACTTTTTCCCCTTTTACTATCTCCATGGTATCTACGAGATGAAGATTCATGTAGTCATCCACACTTTTTAGGGTACCTTCAAGCAGATTTAGATCGCCTTTCATTTCTACCTGGATCCTTGATCCGACAATTTTCTGAACCTTTTTATTTGGGAACAAATTTAAACCCTCGCTGAGTTATCTGGATTTTTAGTGCCCCGTAATCCTGGGCCTTTAACTTTTTATTCCAAGCCGGCGCAGGGCAAACCTAATGAGAGCGATATCCATATGTAGTCAGCATTACCTTATCAGTTACTTCTGCCAGCAACTGAGAAATATCCTGAATCTTCACTCCACCGGCTTTTAAGAAAACTGAAAATTACATAACCCTTTACAGAGATATATAACCATCGATGTCCAGAGTTCTTATAGATTTCTAAACAAAATATTCTACTAACTATCGAATAAATTATTTAAACACAAAGTCATTAAGGTAAGTTTATATTTAAGCTATTAAAAGGAAAACTTATTTCTTTTAAAAGGATTTAATGCCATGTTTTAAAATATTTAGCCTGCATTTTAATGATTAAAAAATATAAGTAGAGCTCAAAGACCAAACTCGAGCCTTAGATTTATGTCCTTATTTAACGAATGCTTTATATATATAATTATACCTTGTTCTTATTGAATCTCTTCCTTACTTTGTGTTTGGAAAAAAGGATACCTTTAAGGCAAAATTCATTTTTATTTCTTTAGGCTCAGAAATTTTAGTTTGATCTTATGTTCTATCCAGAAGACACACAAAAAAAATCAGAGGAAAAGATCAGTTATTTTAGACTCTTTTTTACATGGTCACTGTTTTTCCTAACATAACCTGAAAAACAGTATACAAACAATAAATACAAGAGATATATAAAAAAACTTCAACAGAAATGTTTGTGAAGAAAAAAGTGATCCATATGCCTGAAGACAAGGAAACTACTCCATAGGATAAAAAATGTGAAGTCGTATGTCAGAACCCTGAATGCGAATATTACCTTAAAAAAGAAGGAAAAGCCATAGTAAAACGGGGGAAATACAAAACAGGCCACCAGAGATACCATTGCAAGCACTGCTGTAAATTTTTTATGGAAACTGTAGGCACATCCGTGTACCGCAAACATTTACCCAAGGAAGAAATAAGACTAATATACCGCCTTTTTCTTGAAAAAAATGGTATTAGAAGCATTGAGCGAATAACAGGCCATCACAGGGATACAATACGCAAACTTCTGGCAGGTACTCAAAAAAATGAAAAAACCGAAGACTATCTCATTAATGAAATAGGGCTAAGTGCTGAAGAATGCAAAAAGTTGTGGAAACTTTTAGAGAAAAAAAGGCGTGAGGCTCAAAAACTATCAGAAGCAGGTTCTATAAAGGTAGCTTCGTATAAAAATAACAGTACAAAATAAACACACAGGATAATTAAGAATAAAAATAAAGAATGAGGATTTTTCAAACATTGAAAAACAGAATTGACTTAAAGTTAACCAAACTTAATTGGATATAGCCTGCACCCCGAGATTATGTGCAGGATACAGGTCAAGTTTTTTAATTTGAATGAAAGTTAGATATAACCCTGGATATTCGTACTTTCGTCAACAGATTTAGCAGCTTCTTTTTTAGGTCTGGGAATAGCTCTTGCAATTGGCCCGAAGACAGACTCATATTCATTTATATGCTGCGTCAGCCATCTGTTAAGTTCAAGCGCAGCCACAGGGGAGAGTATTACTTCAGCTTCTACTCTTCTTTCAATAACTCTGGCCTCGGAGGCGTCTCCGAAGATTTTTGGGGTATCGTTGTAAAACCCTATCCTGAAATCATACGGGCTGTGCCCGCCTGCAGCCCCGATAGCGTATATTTGCTTGAAGTTTTCGGGTTTTATGAATTCAATTGTAATGCTTTTTTTGCCTTTTTTAAGAGCTGTGCCTTCAAGATTTTCCCTGGACTCAAGATCCTCGGTCATGTATTTCCCTCTGTATTCCTTATCGGAACCTGCCTTGGTTTCTTTACTTGATTCTAAAAAATCATTTTCGGGTTGAGCTGGTTTTAATTATCTTTAATCTATTAGCCTGACTACAAGAGCTTATCTTATGTAAGTAATTAATTCTCAACCTTAGAGACATATTGTATAGAACCTTATTTAAGATCTTTAAAAAGAGTAAACTATGTAAATATTTCCCTTGTCAATTTTTGTTATTTAGAACTTCTTAATTAAAATTTTTCTGATTATAAGGCCTTTATTCATTATCTATTTGGGAAAAACTCGAAAAATGGATGAAAAACACAAAAATAAAACCGATTAAAAAGAGATAATTTAAGTAAGCGTATTAAGAGATCTTTTAAGCTTAAAACTCTAAAGTGTAAAGTAGTGATTTACTACTTTACTTCAAAATTTTTTAGTTAGCGCTTTTTAAGTATACAGGCAAATCTTTGCCTGAAACTTCATTTGCACTGAAGCCCGTTTGATCTTGACTTTAGTGTGGAAAGGTAAATTCCAGTGTCGTTGGTATTACTGAGGCTGGAATCTATTCCCCAAACAACTATTTTGCCGTATATGTCAGGGGTTGTATAAACCTGCTCCGGATATTTATATATCAGTGTACTTTTTGCTGAAGAGATATCATAGATGTAAACGCCTGCATTTCCAAACCTGTCATTACTGGATTTTGAGTATACTATTTTATCCTCATTTATACGGGCGTGAGTTCCGGTGTCTGCTCCAGCATCTGGATTGTCAGGATCTCCACTAAAGGTATTATCGCTTGTGACATCTATTGTCTTTTCAGTAACAAGGTCATACATCTGGATAAATCCAAGTCTTGTGTAGAGGTTTGACCAGATAACTTTATTGCCGTATATATGTGGATTAAAAAGCTGGCTGCCAGACTGGATATTTATGGCTTTTTTCGTATTGATGTCATAAACAATTATATTCCGGCCTTCATCATCCTCATAACCATAAGTTACCTTGGAATCGTATATATCAGGGCTGTTTCCTGCTGCAATTCTAGTCTGCTTAGATGTAGAGATATCCTGCATATATACATTATAATTGTAATTAGAAGAATTGTAATTAGCACTCCATACGATTCTGTTTCCATAAATAGCAGGAATGCTCGTATCGTCTACATTTTTAGTTATATAAGAACTTGTACCTGAAGAGATATCGTAAACAGTAAGTCTCGGAGTTCCGCTGATTCCATCACGCCATACTAATTTATTTTCATAAATAGCAGGATAATTTGCCGAGGCCGAACTTATTTTGGTATCTTTTTTTGTAATTATATTGTATAAATGAATACTACCAGAATTATCTGACCAGGTAACCTTACTATCATAGATAGCAGGATCGCGCCCTTCTCCGATTTTTATAACCTGCGCGGCTGAGACTACAGTGCTTAAGCCTACAAGGCAGATTAAAACAATTGCTGCGAATAGAATTCTACCTTTTATTTTTATTCCCCCTTAGTTCTCCATAAAAGCTAAATATTTCGTTAAGACTCCCTCTCAAAACTTTACAATATATTCCTGAATAGAGCTTAAAAATTGACGAGGTCTTTTTGATTAATTATTTAATAATTAGATTAATAGAAAAACATGAGAATATATAATCATTTAGGCAAAATATATTCTATTCTTAATTACTAATTTTACTTATCGTAATAGGGCATGAAGTCTAAAATCTTTGCTAACATTTTTATATAAAATTTTTTTTCTAGAGTATTTATATAAAAACTTATTTTCTTCAGCCCTTTATAATAGTTTATCCGAGTTAATTAAGTAAGAATGTGAGTAAGGATGTTAGGTAAGTATGACCATGTTCATTCAATCGTAATTTATAAGAAATAGGAGCTTACGGATAAAATTTTACTAAATTTGTCTGCTATTAAAGAATTAATCATTTTCTAGATAGAGCCGCTTTTTAAAAGGAATACTTAAGCTTCTTCTCCCAATTCTCTTAATTCTTGAATTCTTAACTGCACCGTATCCATTGCAGTTTCAAAAAGCTGGCTGTTAATTTCTATTCCAAAATAGTTCTTAAGCTTTTCACCTGGAGTTATTGTAGATCCCACAGAAAGGTAAGAAAGGTAATTTTTATTAAATGCAACTGGGTCTGCTTTATACTGCTTAAAAAGAGCCAGGGCTATTGCCTGTGAGACTGCATAATTAAAAGTATAGTAGTTATCTATCAGGTAAATATGATTTATATATGTCCATTCTGCTGAGTTTTCAGGATAATATTCAACAGATTCGCTCCTGTATTCTCTGGAGAGTTCAGTCCAGAGGGCGTTCAAATCAGCTCCTGTAATAGTCTCGTTTTTAGCAGCCTTGTCTGCACATAATTTATGAGCTTTATACTCGAATTCCGTAATTAAAGGCTGTCTCGTAAAAAGATTCTCATAATCAGATATATGCTGGGAGAGCACTGTAATTGCTGTCTTCCTATCCGTATTTTCAAGGATATAATCAACCAGCAACTCTTCATTAAAAGTGGACGCAACTTCCATTTCGTAAGTTGGGCCTGAACAGTAAAGGTAATCTACAGAATTACTCATCAGATAAAAGTTGATGGCATGTCCCAATTCATGGGTAAGGGTTTTCTGGTCAATTAAAAGCCCATTGTAGTTAATGAAAATAAGAGCTGGAGTTTTCAGGGCAAAGAAGTCAGTACAATAGGCTCCGGGCTGCTTCCCTTGTTCAGGGTCTGGATAGACATCTATGAAATTGCCTGAAACGATTTTCAAAAAAATCTCATTAAAGTTTGGCCCCATTTTTACATAAGATTTCTGGATTTCCTGCAAAGCCTCCACATAGGGGTAATTTTTTCCAGGCTCGTCTGACAGTTCCAATATAAGGTCATAAGGCTTGAGACTCTCAAGCCCCAGCATTTTTCTCCTGAACTTGTTATAAGGTTCAAAAATAGCTTTTTTTTCCTTAAAAACTGTATTCATGCCATCGATTTTTTCAGGGGTAAGATAAAAATTATAAAGGGTAGCCTGATAAAAATCAATGTAATTCAATTCTTTTGCAACAAGGTCATCAAGCGCAGCCTTTTTTGAATAGATAGAAGCCATAACATCTGCATTATTTATCAGATGGTAAAATCTCCTCTCATAGCATCTTCTTCTATTCTCCCGGTTCTTATCTGTTGAAAGCAGGATTGAATAAGACTGGGAATTTACTGCAAACTCCCCCCCATTTTCCAGTGTGATATTTCCAGCCATAGTGACTTCATTGGTTATTTGAGCTAGGGCTTTAGTTTCAATTTTCATTCGCTCGTTTTCAAGTTCCGCAATATACCTTGCCTGGGCTTCATTTTCTGGCCTGTGTTCTGCAAACCTCAGATAAGCAGTTTCAAAATAAGGCCTGTATAATTCAAGCCTGGACTCCTCAACAAAAAGCTCTGTCCATTCTTCCCTGCCAAGAGAGGTCAATTTCAAAGTAACAAAGGCTTTGGCTTTTTTATATTCAGTAAGGAGATCCTGAACTTGCGTAAGCAGAGATACGAAAAACTCATCATTCACATTTTTACTATGCTGGGTAGCTGCATATGTATATAAAATTTCAAGGGATTTCGCAAATAATTTTTCAGTTTCCAGATAATTCAGTAGAACAGATCCCGAAAGATTCTCAAATTTCAAACGGAATTTGTCGTTTATCTCCCCTGGCCCTGTTTTTAAACTTTCAAGTTCTTTTAACGCCTCTTCCTTACTATTAAAAAAATATGAATCATTCCATTTTGTTGTGATTTTTTCAGGATCAAGTTTTTCAAAAGTATTTGGATTGATTGCATTTTCAGAGAACTGCTCTGTTTTATCCGAAACATTACCTCCTGAAAAGCCTGAAGGAAATAGTAATACTGAAAAAGGCCTGAACTTTTCAATTAAATTTTTCCCCATACCCTACCCCCAGGAAACGGAAAAGACATTAATGTCTAAATTTTATCTATCTATCCAAATTATCGATTGGACTACATATAATAACAGGTATTTTGAGTAAGTAATTTTTTTCATTAAATTGTGTAAGTTATAGTAAAGAAAGATATTTTGACTCCAGGATGAATTATTCTTTAATAAAACCTGAAAATAATTTCATTAGTAACTTATAATAAAGTAAACCAGATTTTTAGCTTCATTTTTTTCAAAATAAAAGCAGGTAAGCTAATTATATTCTAATAGCTGGATTTCTGGGAGTTTTATAGAAAGGTCCCTAATTAAAAAAACTTCCCAAAAAGGAATTAATAAACCTTTTTTAACAATTCTGGTTAAAAATAGAGAATTTTTTTGAACTCAGATAAAAACCCAGATAAATTAGCCCTGGACTTTTTTCTTAAGCTTTTTTGCTTCTTCTGCTATTGCCTTTTTTGAATGCACTTTAGCTACGAGTTCTATAGCATCAAGATTCCTGACTGCATTATCAAGATACCCAAAAATATCTCCCTGATATGCAGATATCCCATACAAATCTTCAAGTTTTTTAACTATCTGTGCAGGCTCCAGGCCTTCGGTACGCAGCTTAATTATTTTTTCAGAGAATTTTTGTTCTACGCAGCCGCAATAAGGAGAATCTTTGCATCCGCAGGTTAGAAAATCCGAAGCAAAATTTAACATAAGTTCCCGGATTTTTACATCAAGATGGGCAAGGGATTCCCCGTCAAAAATTATATCAAGGCCAGCCCCTTGAAAAACTCTTGCAGGCATATTTACGTGTAGCGAGCTTCCTATCTGGTTTGCATATTTAAAGTAAGCCGCATCAAAGAATTCAAGATTTGTAACTATATTCAGGGGATTATTTTCTGCAAGTACGGCGTCTCGAATCAGGAAGGCCTTTGAAACAGGCAGGAAATGGGCTGCAATAATTTTTCCAAAACGTGAGAGTACTATTTTATTTCCCTTCCTTTCTACAAAGCGATAGCTTTGCAAGCGAAGAACCAGTTTATCCAGATCGAAACTCCCAAACATGGAGGAATGGATTGTTCTAAGATCCTGGATAGAAGAAGTAACAGCAATCGATGCAAGCACTTCTTCAAGCTGTTCAGCTTCCTCGTACTGGACACCTACTGAAAGCATTTCCCCCTGCAGAAGTTTAATTGCAACTTCTTCTTCGGGCTCAGATTGGGAACCTGAGTAGGTTTTTCCTGGAACAGGCATGAGTACTATAATTCCCCTGTCATGATAGTCAGGCCTCCCGGCTCTTCCGCTCATTTGCAGGAAATCCTGGACTGAAATCCAGTCTATGCCCATTGCTAGTGATTCGAAAATCACCTGGGAGGCAGGAAAATCCACCCCCGCCGCAAGTGCGGCAGTAGTTACAACCACAGGAAGCTCACCTTTTGCGAAAAGGGTCTCAACTTTTTTCCTTTCATACTGGGAAAGCCCTGCATGATAAGGAGCAGCTTTGATTGAAAGAGCCCCTGCTAGTTTATGGCAATTTCTGCGGGAATTTGTAAAAACAATAGTCTGTCCTCTATGCTTCTTGGAAGAAAACGTCGAATACTCGTCTTTTGCAAGCTGAGAGATCAAGTTTGTTTTCTCATTTTCTTGACAGAAAAGCAGATGCCTATCAAGGGGTACAGGCCTGTGTTCATATTTTACAAGCTGGGCATGGAGTTTTTTTGCATAAGCAGCAGGGTTTGCAACTGTTGCAGACAAGTAGATAAATTGCGCCTCTAGAGCCGCATAACGCAGCCTTCCTATTAATCCGTCCAGCCTGTGTCCCCTTTCCTGGTCTTCAAGGGTATGTACCTCATCTATAACTACAGTCCCTATTCTACCCAGAAAATCCGCATTTCCTGAGCGGAGCATATGGTCTATACCTTCATATGTCCCTACAATAATATCTGCACCGGGACTGGTATGCATTTTCACCCGCTGGGAGGTCTTTATTAGAATTGCCCCAATTTTTATAGAAGTGGTAAGCCCAAGTTTAGAGTACCGCTCTTTAAATTGTTCATATTTCTGGTTTGCAAGCGCAACCAGAGGAACCAGATAGAGCATTTTCCCTTTTTTATCCAGCAGGTTCTGGACGCCTGCCATTTCTCCAATCAGGGTTTTTCCAGTAGCAGTTGCAGAAACTACAAACTGATTTTTTCCTTCTAAAAGCCCCGCTTCTATGGAAAGCGCCTGGACAGGCAGTAAAGTCTCTGATTTTTGGAGGAGCATATCCTTGAAGTTTTTTGACAGAGGGAGATTTTTAATTCTTACCTTAGCCTCTATAGGGCTTGTCCTGATAGTATCATAACGTGTAAATTCAGGATCCAGTCTCTCAGGAGTCAGCATTTTGAGAGTTTTATCGAGATCCCTGGTTTTTGCAAGAACTTTTTCGAGAAAATCAATGGACTTTTCTCCATACTGAACCCCCGCACTTCGGACTGCCCTTAAAAGTTCTTCTTTTGCGCATTCGGAGCAAATAAGCTCATTATGATATTTGATGGATTTACTGTTTACAAAATTAAAACGTCTATTAATCCAGCAATGCTTACAGATCTTAACCCTATCCGCATCAAGCTGGAAACCTTTAAGCATTTCGATAAATGCAGCCTCATTTGAAGGATCTCCTCCCTCGGCAAGCATAATCCTGTTCGCACTGCGTAAGAGTTCTACAAACTGTTGAGGAGGAATAAATTCTTCTTTTTTTCTGGTAGTCTGAAGCCTTATTTTATGCGGACGCGGACCTTTTTGACTGGTTTTTAAATGAAGTTCGGCCACATAAAGCGGTTGTTTTAGCCTATCCTTTATGGCCATAATTATAATTTTAGATTTTTCTGCAAAAGTGAGAACCCAGAATGTCATTGTTTATCCTTAATATAAATAGCTATACAAGCTTAATAAGGAGGTTTAAAAATCGATACTATATAACCTGCTCTTCGGCACAAGCTTTACTGGATTTATGCTATTTAAAATCATGCGATATCCAGAATACGTCAATAGTTTTCCTTAAAATTTGCAAACCATATTACATTTTTTATGTTAGTCCTTATATACATTACTTTCTTTAAACAAATTCACAACATATTCTACCTAGCTACCATATATTGCCATAATTATATAAATATTTTATTACTTATTTAATATATTAATTAAATTTTTAAAAATAATATTTGGAGAAGCATTTAAATACAATTTTTTTGAATAAAGATTTCATATAGGGAACCCTTAAATTTTAACTTTGTGAAATTAAAGGTAAAAAAATCAAGAGGATTGAATTAAAGACAGGCACCAGCTTTTGCAGATTTGCATTCACATGACCTGCTTTTGGGGATAAATTCTATTGTATTTGAGATAAGTTGAAAAATAGATTCCTGGGCTTTTCCTACAACTTCGGTTACTTCATCTGCAGTTAATTTCTCAGTGGCCATTCCACAGGCCTGGTTTGTCACAATAGCGAGCGAAGCATAACACAGGCTAAGCTCTTTTGCAAGAGTTACTTCGGGAACGCCTGTCATTCCTACAACGTCGGCAAACTGGCTCATCATACGTATTTCTGCCCTGGTCTCAAAACGGGGACCTTCCGTACAGGCATATACACCTTCTGTATATGAAAAACCCTGCCTTTCCAGGGCGTTTTTAAAGGCATGCTTGATTTCCGGACAATAAGGTTCGGTAACATCTACATGCAATGTTGTATCATCATAAAAAGTTGAAGGCCTGTTTCGGGTAAAATCTATAAAATCGTCAAGAAGCACAAAACTTCCAACTGGATGTCCTCGCATTGAACCAACTGAGTTGGTAGAAAGAACTCGTTTTATTCCAAGGTCATTTATGGCCCATATATTTGCCCTGTAATTTATTTTATGGGGAGGGATATGGCTTTGCCCTGCATGCCTTGGGATGAGTGCAACTCTTTTCTTCCCTATCTCGGTTAAATATGTATTAACTTTTCCATAAGGAGTGGATACTCCAAACGGTTCTACGGCTTTAAATGAAGTGAAGCCTACACCCCCTAATACTGCAACATCAATAGTTTCAGGTTTGCATCCCATTTTATCCCTTTTACTTTTTCTGATGTATTTTGTAAAGTTTACCCATTTCCTTTTATTGCTTTAAGAATTATTCCATTGATTCTGGTCAGATTTTTCTCAGGCTTTTTATAATTCTGATTTGTTATCTTCAGGTGATTCCTTTTTTTTTCTTTTGCTGCTGCCTCCGTTTTTAGCGTTCTGGTTTGTAACCGAGTATCTTATACCTATAAGAGCAAGGAGAACTGCAATTGCTATTGAGTATATGAAATACTGAAGGGCAAGCTGGATATTATTTGTAGGGCCTTCAGAAAGGGACGCGATAGCTAGAATGTATGTGCTTGCACCCCAGAAAAGCAGGCCTGTTGAGATTATAAAGAGAGATCTGGAGATATTTTTATGAATTGGTCTATTTTCCATCCGTAAATCAAAGATTTTCCCAAGGCCCGCGAGCAGGAGAGCTCCTACATACCACCAGACTGAGACGTTTATAAATAAGGAGATTAACGTGAGGGTTCCATAAAACCAGACTCCACTCGTCGAATATAGGCTCCATACTACCATTGCTCCGTACGCGGTAGCAACAATACTTATCAGAAAAGCAGCTGTATAACTGATGAAAACCATTCTTTGCTTAAGAAAAGCCTCCCAGAGCCTTTCTTTTTCAAGAGCAACTAAATCATCAAGCCCGAATCCACGATACAGCATGTAAAGCCCGACTGCTGCAAGAATTCCTACAACTGCACCTTCAGGGTAACGGGCAAGTAGAAATATGGCATAAATGAGAAAAGCAAGCCCAAGTGGAACAAAGAAAGTTTGGGAGATTTTAGGATCACTGAAAGCATGCTTCAGGATGTAGTAAGTACTTTCAAGGTTTTTACTTTGCATCACTACAATTCTTTTGACGGAATCTATTTTCATACGAGACTGTACAATAGGTACAAGGGTCTCATCTTCTGCTCCGTCCGATACAAATACTGCCCTATTTACATTATTAGACCGAAGAAAAGCCTCAAGCTGTTCCGCAATTTTCTGGTCCGAAATAACTCCAACATTTTTGTCTCCGGCAAAAGAAACTATTTCAGCATCAACTCCCTTTGCCCTCAGTTCATCAAGAATCCTGATTCCGCCAAAAATTGTATTTGTATCCGAATCCTCCGGATCTGCGATTCCAAGTGCAACAGCGGCCTGGACATTTGCTTCCCGCCCCACTATTGGAGTCCCTAATTTTGCTTTTTCCCCTAAGTCATTATCTCTATCAATACATATAACTAAAGTTTGCATGTGTCCTCTGGAAACTCAATTACATCTCTCACAGTATCAAAACCTGCATAGAGAGCTGCTTTAAAGGGAATTCCCGTCTAGCTATGCTTTTTTACTTTTGCAAAACAATCAGGAAATTTTTCATTTAGTTGGATATTCTTAGTCTTTACTATAGTATTTTAATTTATACTTTATAACTTTAGCAGGGTACGCCTTATTCCTAAATTCCAGAATAAAATAATCAATTTGTGGAAAATTTGATTATCCTAACGAAACCTATGAGAAAGACTTTTTATTATTTTAATATCTTTTGATTTTTTATAAATACTCTTTTTTTATAGGAAATCAGGGAAAATTGAGTAATTGTTTAACTTTTTATCTGTACAAAAATATTGTCAAAATATAACTGCCAAAACCTTACTAAAAGCTTTCGAGATAAAGTCCTAAATTTAGATCTTATTCTTCTTAAATAAATTAATTCTATGAGTTTTTAGGAACACTCCTGTAGTTAATTTTAGTTTTTTTATTTTAAGTGTCTTTTCAATTTATTTCTATATTCCTAAATGATTATTAAAGAAGAAACTTCCAAGGATAATTTTATAATTAAGAAAGTCGATAAGTAAGTATCTAGAAACAATTTCTATTATAAAAAAAAGATTGTTTTTATAAATAATAATGAGGGGTTAAAATGGTAAAAGCAGCCGAAAGCGAGAATAAAGGAATGAAAACTGATAAAAAAAGTTTCAATCTGCAAGAGAAGGTTGGAAAACTTGGAAACGACGTTGACGCTCTTGCAAAAAAGACAGGAGATGAGGCTTCAAAACTTGCAAAAAGCATAAATGGAGAAATAAAATCCCTTACAGAGGAAATAAAATCAGTAGACGTTAAAGAAGAGGTAAAAAGCTTAAATGGACGGGTCGAAAAACTTGTTGACTCCACAGGGGAAAGTGCAAAAAAACTAGCCTCAGAAATCAAAACAGATATTAAAAAATTAGTGAACAAAATTGAAAGCCAGATTTCAAAGAAAAAATAAAGAAAATGAAAGGTAAAATACCAGAAAGAATATGAATTTTCCTTTTTAGATTTTTTACATTCTTTTTACCTTCATTCAATATTTTTTAATTTCTAATTTCCCAGTATTTTCAGGGTTACTATTGTTTTATCTAGCGAACTTTTAGAAATTAGCATGAGTTCTCTAAATCTTTTCTTGTCACTCTGTATTATTTTATTTAATTTTTAATTGCATTATTTTATATATTGTATTGTTTTAATATTTTTGAATAGATATTTTTTGAAATCGTCTTTTCGCTTGCATGTTTCAAAAGCCTATTTTTTAAGTAAGGCTGAATCTTAAAAAAATCCTTTATTCTCAAACTCATTAAATTTAAATAAAATGTTTGCATAGGATAGATGTAAATTTTTTAGTTTGATTATATAAACTCGTTAAGAGGGGAAATTTGCAAAGATACTCTAGCTTCTTAAAGCGGTTTGTAGCGCTAACAATAGATCTTTTTGTAGTTATCTTTACTGTTTCGTTTGTTGAATTTTTAACAGGCGTTCTAACAGGGATACTCCCTTATATCCTTATCTTTTTCATGAGCTGGGCATATTTTGTTTTTCAGGAAAGCTCAAGCAGGAAAGGAACTATAGGTAAACAGGCTATGAATCTGATTGTGACTGATCTTAAAGGGAATAGAATCTCTTTAATCCAGGCAACCAAGCGGTTTTTTGGAAGATTTATTGCAGCTATTCCCTTTTTTGCAGGATTTTTTTTGATATATTTTACCAGTAAAAAGCAGACATTCTATGATATTATCGCAAAAACAGTTGTTTTTATTTGTGAGGACTAATCTGTACTTGAATACCGGTTTAAAACATAAAAAGAAGCTTCCGTTTGATTATTTCTTATTATCAAGCTTATTTTTTCCTTATATTGCTTGTTCTGTACATCAATTTACCATTCAACTTAAATTATATATCTATCAATTTAATCTGTCAAAGGGAGCTTTTTTAAAGAATAATCTCTTATTTATAAAAGGAAACCTTTTTCCTTCCAAGCAACCAGGGGATCATTTCTATGCCTGTTTCTTTTAATCAGAATAAATATTTTGAGGGAAATTCAGTAAGATTTCAGGATATCAGGCTAGGCAGTTTTCATGAGGGAGATTTTTCTCCCATACCTGAAAACATAAAAATATTTCTTGACATGGATGGAGTCCTTACCGATTTTGCCGGGGCCTGCGAAAAGCTTGGGGATAATATGATGCTCTGGTATAATAGTGATAAAGAACTTTTCTGGAAATTCATCGCATCAGCAGGAATTGAGTTCTGGTCCAAAATGCCCTGGATGACCGGTGGAAAAGAACTTTACAGCTTTATTAAAAATTCAGGTTTTTGTCCTACAATCCTTTCTGCACTTCCAGGCCCCGAGAGGAAAAAAGCTTTAACATATGCAAGGGCTGGAAAATTAGAATGGCTCAGAAAAGAGCTTGGAACTGATTATGCTGGAAATGCAGTCCTCTGTTTCCGTCCTGAAAAAGCCTTGCAGTCTGGAGTTTCAAGAGTCCTTATTGACGATAATTCCGAAAATATCCATGAATGGGAAGAAGCCGGAGGTATAGGAATTCTCCATAAAAATGCTGATTACACAATCCATTGCTTTAATAAAATACTCAATAAAGAGTGGAAGTAAATAACTATTTTAGATCACTTTTCATTCTTAAAAAAGGAAAATATCAGGACTTTTGAATAAGAGAGAAAAATAAAAGGGTTTAAAAATAAAAGCTTCTTATCATATTAGAACGGTTGCTTATTTTATGATATTTAAATAGATAGGAAACTATTTTTTAATAGGGATAAATATGAGCTTTGCACTTAATATAGAAACTAATTTTTCACCTGAGGAGGTGAAAGACACAATTCGCTCGG
The DNA here is from genome assembly GCA_964520335.1 of uncultured Methanosarcinales archaeon. GTDB lineage: Archaea > Halobacteriota > Methanosarcinia > Methanosarcinales > Methanosarcinaceae > Methanosarcina. The sequence continues at coordinate 14,865 of CAZFNE010000001.1, forward strand.
CTCTGGAACATGAAAAACATGTGGCAAAATATAAAGTTAAACGTTATTCTTTAATCTGCGAAGAATATGAAAAGAAATTTGGGTTTGATTCTAAGGAATTGAGAACAAAATTAGAAACTAAAGATATAAGAGAAGAAAGTGATTTTTTTAATTGGTATGCAGCAAAGAGAGGCCTGGACTACTGGAGTAAAAAACTTGTTATTATTTCGGATATAAGTATGTGAATTAGAAAATAACCCAGGTTAAAAAAGAATTTATATTTTCCAAAATGACCTCTTTTACTTAAAGTCTTTTTTATATACTTAATTACCTTTTCAATAATCCTCAAGTGCAATATAAGCGCAATATGGTACTATACAGAAATTTTGAAATAAATTATTTTTTGGCAGAAGTTTATCTATAATGGCAATATAATACCCTGCTCGGCAGATCGTTCTGATTCTTTCTAATAAGATTTTCTAATAAGATTTTCTAATAATAGATATTCGGACTTACTGCTATAAAATAAATTTGAGGTGTAAATTTGGTACAAACTGTTTTGAAAAGTATGGTAGGGGAGGCTCTTGTAGGCTCAGGCCCGGAAATTGCTCATATTGATCTCGTAATTGGACCTCGAGGAGGCCCTGTAGAAACAGCGTTTATAAATTCTCTCGCAATGCCAAGACAGGGTCATACTCCCCTTCTTGCAGTCCTTGAGCCCAATCTCCAGCCAAAACCCGTAACCTTACTTGTAAACAAAGTTACAATCAAAAATGTAGCACAGGCTTCTTTGATGTTTGGACCTGCCCAAGCAGCAGTAGCAAAAGCAGTCATGGATTGCGTTGCAGAAAAAATCCTTCCAGAGGAACAGGCTGAGGATATTTTTATTATAGTATCTGTTTTCATTGAATGGGATGCAAAAGATAAGGAGAAAGTTTACGAATATAATTATGAAGCTACAAAACTTGCAATAAAACGCGCTCTGGAAAGTAGTCCAGCCGTTAAAGAAGCGCTTGCAAAAAAGGATTCAGCTAAACATCCTTTTGCCTGAACCTGCTTTATATAGGTTTCAAAAAAGATATAAAAGAATCCTTTGTTCACAGTTTTCTGCTATCCAGGTCTCACAAATCTTGAAATTGCAGATAACATTTACTTTTTGGATAAAAATACTTCATTTGTATTATGTTAAAAAAGAATTTTACTGCAATTTCATTTCAATATTTTGTGAGCATAGAATTTTTAGCTTTTCTTTCTTATTTGTTTTGTACCAATAGTTTCTTTATTATCCGCATTTTTTAATACATGTTTTATTTAGTCCCCGGTGCTCTTTCTGTAACTTCATGCACTCCCCTAAAATTCATTTTTGAAATTCAGCAACTCTAGAGTATTTTTCTAATTTATTCCATTTTATACTCCAGGCTCATCTGCTAGATTTCTTCAGTAGTTTGAAAGGAGCAATCTACGAGAAAAGCTTCAGGAGACTATATAAAAAATAAAAGCGCTGGCAGATAAATATTTATAATAAGTACCATTACTTTATATTAAGAAAAACATAAAAGAACTTTAAAGTGGGGAAAGTATGAAAATTAGAGTAGTTAGTTCACGAGAGGAAATTTTCACCCTCAACCCAAATGAACGTATTGTACATCTGGCTTTTAGGCCATCAAATAAAGATATTTTTGCACTTGTTGAAACCTGCCCGAAAATAGAGGTAATTCAATTACCTAAATCCTACAGGCGCACAGTTTCAAAATCTATAGAGATGTTCCTTGAGATGCAGAGAATCCAGCTCATCGAAGGCGATGTTTGGGGCCACAGGAAGGACATAAACGAGTATTACAGCATCCCATCTTCAGTAATTGAGAGAATAAAGGAAATGAAATCAGAAGGGACACCTGCTGAAAGGATTGAGGAGAAAGTCTCAAAAGAAAGCAAACTTAATCCTGAAATGGTTGCCTATATCCTGACAAAAGGAGCTTCGGCCTGAAACCTTCAGGCCAATTTTTCTTTTATATTCTTGAATATTAAATTTTTGTAAAATTTGGAGAACACCGGAAACTGGTAGCTATTTTCTCTTAAACTAAAGTATCATAACAACCTTTTAAGGCTTTTTTACTTAATAGTGGGGACTCGTAGATAGAAGGATTTCTTGATTTCAATTTATATTTTGTTTATAAATTTTATTAATTTTAGTTACATAAAATATTTTTTCTCTTCTTTGCTTTCTTTTTTCTTTTTATTTCAGGTTCTTATCCTTATCCCTCATCTATAAAACAAAACCTGAAAAATAATATCTTTCTGCAGTTAAAGAGCTCAAAACAGTAATAACTTATATACTTTTGATGACTGTAATATTTTTAGCCATATTTGACGAAAGGAGGCTAAGGGTTGGAACTGGAACTAATAGAAATGATTTTTCTTTCCGAGAAACGAAAGCAATTATTACTTTTTCTGAAAGAAGGCCCAAAAAACATGGATGAGATTACAAAAACACTTCAGGTAACTCCTACCGCTATTTTGCCTCAAATTAAAAAGTTGAAAGAAAAATTTCTGGTTATCCAGGAAGATAAAAATTATGCCCTTTCTCTTATAGGAAAAGTTCTTGTTGAAAAAATGGAGCCTCTTGTAGATGTCATAGATGTTTTTGAAAACAACTTTGAATACTGGAGTGAAAGAGATTTACAGGGAATTCCTTCTGAATTTAGAAAAAGAATTGGCGAACTTGGAAAATGTAAATTAATCCAGCCTGATCTGGATCGGATGTTTGAAATTGATCCAGAAATTGTTGAGAATCTCTTTAAATCAGAAGAGGTTTATGAATTCATATCTTACTTTCACCCGTCACTTATTCGCCTTTGCCAGGAGCTTGCAAAAGAAAAAGTTGAGGTATCTTTTTTAATGGCAAAACCAGTTTTTGAAAGATATTCCCAGGATTATGCACAGGATTTCAAGAACCTGCTGACACTTAAAAACTTAAAATTCTTTGTTTATTCTGGAGAACTTAAAATCTCGAATCTCATAGTTACGGATAAATTCTTCCTGCTTTCTCTTTTCCCAAAAAATCCCAGGCATTTTGACATGGATAGTCTTATAAGTTATGAGCCTTCAGCCATAAAATTTGGAAAAGAGCTTATCGAAAAATTGCTTGAAAATTCAAATCCTATTATTCAAATACCTTCGGAATGACCTTGATTTCATCCAGATGTACTGCTGCATATAAATATAGCCAACATAATTTAGAAGAACAGGTTTAAGAAGCACAGGTAACGAATTATGCGTTCCTAAAAATATTAATATTTTTATATTCTTATTATGCTCTTCTTACTCATGGTTTAATGCGTCATAATAAAATCGGCATATAAATAAAAATAGGTAGAATAAATGAATTTTGAAGCTTATCCGAAGGCATCAAGTAGTTTTGTTTAAATCTAAACTCCCTAATTTTGTTCATTGAAAGGGTAATATCTAAAAGGAAAACTTTCGTTTAATCATTTAATTTTCATTATTATTGCATTTATTGATCTTTATCAGGAGGCATTTAAACGGCAAGCAAAGTATATTTTGCAAATCTTAAAGCAAGAAATCCGCAGGAAAGCACAATAAGTAAAATCCAGAAGTTGTTCGAAGAAGCAGGTTTTGTTGAACTTCTGGGTGTAGATGACCTGACTGCAATTAAAATTCATTTTGGGGAATATGGAAATGATAGTTATGTGAATCCTGTCTTTGTCAGGCAGGTTGTAGAAAAAATAAGGGCTGCAGGGGCAAAGCCTTTTGTTACAGATACCAATACCCTTTATTCAGGCAGCCGACATAATGCAGTTGACCATCTTATAACGGCAATAGAACATGGTTTTGATTACTCAGTCATAAGAGCTCCGCTTATTATCTCTGACGGTTTAAAAAGCCAGAATGCCCAGGAAATAGAAATTGGACTTAAGCATTTTAAATCTGTAAAAATAGGTTCGGATATTGTTGCTGCAGACTCAATGATTGTGATGTCTCATTTTAAAGGACATATTGTAGCAGGTTTTGGCGGCGCTATCAAAAACCTGGCTATGGGTTGCGCCCCAGCAGACGGGAAAAAAGACCAGCATTTCAGGACAAGCCCGCATGTGGTTGAGGAAAAATGCATTGCTTGCGGCAAGTGTGTTGATATCTGCCCTGTAGGAGCTTCTGCGCTTTTAGGAGAGACTTCTTCAATCGCCCGTGAAGTTTGTATAAGCTGCGGACAATGTATGGAAGCCTGCCCTGTTGGGGCTATTGATATAGACTGGGAAAATGATATCCCTGAATTTCTTGAATGTGTAACGGAATATGCATATGGGGCTGTGAAGGGAAAAGAAAACAGAGTCGGTTATATTAATTTCCTTCTGAAAATAACGCCTGACTGTGATTGTGTCCCCTGGAGCGATGCTCCTGTTGTTCCTGATATAGGAATTCTTGCATCGAAAGATCCGGTTGCTCTCGATCAGGCAAGCTTCGATCTTGTAAACAGGCAGAAAGGGCTTACTAATTCAGCTTTGAAATGCAACCATGAAGCAGGAGCCGATAAGTTTAAAGGAATCTGGCCTATGATTGATGGGACCCGCCAGCTTGAATATGGGGAAAGAATAGGTCTTGGAAGCAGAAGCTATGAATTGATTGAGATTTGATCATTTCTATTCTCGAAGGCTTTTTCTTAAAATTTTTTTATTTTTTTGATCAAAACGCTTCTAGAAATGGTTATCTGTAGCTTCATACTTCTCTCTTCTGCTCAGGGTAATTCGATTAAATCTGCACCTTAAATTCTTTTTATAATTTTACATTTCATTTTCCATAATTATTTAAAAAACAAATTCACTGAGCAACTAATTCAAGTTAGCTTGAGTTATTCTCAAATCTATTTTTTAAAAAGATAAATATAGCACATATTCTAACTTAATATATGAGTTAATATTACCCAATTTTACTGGAGATGAATACGAGTGACAGTCTGGGAATACGATGTCAAAGAAATAAGATTCAGCGAGTGGTCAAAGACAAAAGAAGACCTGAATAACCTTGGGACTGAAGGCTGGGAACTCATTAAGTTTGCAGATGAAATCGACGAAAATGGGATGATAACAGCCGTTTTTAAAAGATCTGTAGATTATGTTGATGTCTCTTCGTGAGACCATTCTCTCAAATATAACTTCACATCTTTTTTTGATCAAAATCTTATTTGAATATTCAGGTCTCAAGTTTTTTTCTACTTTTTCTTTTAATAAATTATACTTTTTTAATGAGTATAACAATCGAGATCTATCTCGTATCACCTAACCTGATTTTTTACCCATTAAATGACTACTTTCCGCATGCTAAACTGAAGACTTTGAGCGCAGATCTCCAACAGATAATATTTTATTACTACCTTATTTAAAAATAGTTAGATTTAATAATTAAAGAGAAAACTATTATCACATTAAGTATTAAGATAGTTTACAAAAATAGAACTCCAGATATTCTAAAAGGCTAATAAAGCTTTAGATTGCGTTTAAAAATTTAAAACGAATTGTAGAGCTAAAAAAAGGAGGCTTTAAATGGCGAGCAAACTTGAAAACAAAATGAATCCAGAAGCAGAAGTCAGCTTCCAGAATCAGAAAGAGAAAAAATCAGAATTTGAAATGCAAACAGAAAATGAAAATGAAAAACCAGTGGACATAATGTTGATTCCTGAAGTAGACCCTGATAGATTTTTCAAACTCATGAATTCTTCCATCCAGGGATTAAGACAATACAAATTGATTGCTACAGCCTATGAGCTTGGGATATTTAAAGTCTTAAGAACTCCTATGTCAGCAGAAGCTCTTGCCTATAAACTCGGATGTAATCCTGAGCTTATGCCTGTCTTTTGTAAAGCTCTTCTTGAGCTTGGCCTCCTTGATAATGCAGAGAAACAAGAAGAAAACCAGGAAATTACATATAGGGTTTCGGAACTGGGTGCCGCATATCTTCTTGAAGTTTCTCCATTCTTTCAACAGCATTATTTTGCAGATAGGCTCAAAAACGTTGAGCGCTGGCTCAGATTATCTCAAATAATGAAACAGGGGCCTGAAGTTTTTGAAAAAGAACCCTTTTTTGAAGAAGTTGTACAATCCATGGCCGAGAATGCCAGATGCGGAATACTTCAAGAAACCGTCAAAACTGTGAGGGAAAATATTGACTTTAAAGAAATTAAAAAACTGCTTGACCTTGGAGGAGGGCACGGCCTTTATGCTATTGCTTTTTCAAAACTGGACGAGGAGGTTCAGGCTTTTGTTTTTGACTTGCCTTCAGTTACGCAAAAAACAAAGGAATTTATAAAGAGATATTCCGCCTCAAATGTAAATGTAATTCCAGGAGATTTTTTTAAAGATGACATTGGGGAAGCTTATGATTTAATTTTTTCTTCCTTTAACCCCGGAGGAAAAGTGCCTGCCCTTATCCCAAAGATTGCCGAAGCCTTAAACCCGGGAGGCATTTTCGTAAATAGGCAGGTTTCCGACGATAAAGTAAAACCGAATGCTTTTCTGGAACTTGACTGGAATCTCTGGACTTTTGAAGGCGTTAAGAAAGGAGAATCAATTTATAGTTTTGAAAATAGCGTTTCATTTTCAGAATACATAAAGAGACTTGAGGATTACGGGTTCGAAATTTTAAAAATACTTGACGAGAAAGACGCATCAAAAATCGTTTTTGCCCGAAAGCGCACTGAATAATTAATAGAAATTAATAACACTTGAATAAATAATAAATTAAATAATGAAAATAGACTAAGGGCACAGGGATCACAAAAACCGTTATTATCCTGAAAAACAATCTCTCAATGGGGATTGATGTGATAAAAGAAGCAATGTTCTGTGAGAAAATCGAAAACAATAGAGTACACTGTAATCTCTGTGCCCAGAGCTGCAAAATTGCCCAGGGAAAAAGGGGCTTTTGTGGAGTGCGGGAAAATAGGGAAGGGGACTTATATACACTGATTTACGGCACCGTATCAAGCGAAGCAATTGACCCAATCGAAAAAAAACCTCTTTACCACTTTTATCCAGGGTCTTACGTTTACTCCGTCGGGTCTATTGGCTGTAATTTCCGCTGTAAGCACTGCCAGAACTGGTCAATCTCGCAGGCCAGCCTCGAAGATGCGTATACAATGGATATTATGCCTGAAGAACTTATTGAAAGAGCACTTCTTTCCCGCTCGAAATCAATTGCCTGGACATATAATGAACCAACCATATGGCACGAATATACTTCCGAATGCGCAAAGCTGGCAAAAGCTGCTGGTTTGGGTACAATCTATGTAACAAACGGGTATATTACTTCCGAAGCCCTGCGGCACATAGCTCCCTATCTGGACGCTGCAAATATAGATATTAAAGCCTTTTCCGAAAAATTCTATCATGATGTCGCGAGTGCAAAACTTGCCCCCGTACTTGAAGCTACCGCCCTTGCAAAACAACTGGGAATCCACGTGGAGATTACAACCCTGATTATCCCTGAAGCCAATGATTCGCTTGACGAACTCAGGCAACTTTCAAGATGGGTTTATGAAAACCTTGGCCCTGAGACTCCTCTCCACTTTACGCGCTTTCACCCCCAGTACCAGATGCAAAACCTTTACCCAACCCCCGTAAAAACCATGCAGGAAGCCTGTAAAATCGCAACCGAAGAAGGCCTGAAATATGTTTATATGGGAAACGTGCCTGGCAGCGATCGGAATAATACCTTCTGCCCGATATGCGGAAACCTCTTAATCTCCCGAGGCTTCTTCGACATAGAAAAATATAATATCACACCCGAAAAAACCTGCCCTAAATGCGGAGAACATATTCCCATCATAGGAGAATACCTCGACCCAAATCAACCCCTGCCCGATGACCAGTACTGAGCTCAATACAATATATGCTTAATAATCAAAACCAGCTTTAAATCCCCTGTCAAGCCTGAGTTCACTTGTTAGATTTTTTTACTTATACTTTTTATTGAAAGCAACGTCGGAATAGTAAATAAACTTAAATTTTTGCCTATTATCTTCCTATTAACTTTTTTATTTGAAAAGTAGTAAAAAAGAAACTTATCTCTTCAATTTAAATCAGTCCGTTTGAACGGGCGAAGCGAGTAAAACGGACCCCGTGCTCCCGAAGCGGAACTCGGGAAGCGCAACTCGGGTCAGAAAAGAGACGCGTTATACCCTTCTTTAAAAATCTTAATTATCCCTGCTTTAAGAGAAGGAGTATATTCTTCAGGATTTATGCCGATGGCTCTGTATAATTCTTCTGGATCTACCCATTCTATGTAAGCAGCTTCTTCCGGGTCAGGCTTAATTAAACGGGAGGTTTCTTCTGAACACCTAGCTGTAAATACAGTATGAAAAGCTCCTCCCTTTTCAAAAATGCAGGCAAGCTTAAATAATTTAAGAAAAGGAACTGAAATCCCTATTTCTTCCAGCATTTCCCTTTGCATGCAGACTTCATAGGATTCATCTGCCACTGTCCCGCTTACCGAATAGGTATAACGGTCTGGGTACCAGCGTTTTCCAGAAGCCCTTTTTTGAATAAGCATCTGGTTTTCAGGATTTAATAGAATTAACTGAGAAGCTCTATGAATATAGCTTCCAGAGTAAAATTCCTCGCGATTACGCAAACCAAGAAAATTATCGTTTGCGTCAACTTCAGTTATCATTTCTACCAGAAAAAAGCCCTCACACCAGATGTTTTCCTGAATTTAATTAGTTTTACGGATATTCTCGATATGCATCCAAAATAAATAAAAATTAAAAAATAAAATTTATTAAAAAAATAAAGTTAAAAGCCTCAAAAATTAAAGATAAATAAATGCCCTAAGAAATCCTGTTTTCAGCTATTTCAGGGCTCAGAGACTTCTTTTGGCTTTTCGGAAGATTTCTGGATTTCGTCAAGGAGCTGGTCGTCAGTTTTGCCTCGTATGTCAATTCCGAGTTTTGAAGCTGTTTCCTGAACTTTGCTCTTTGGAGTTACAGGTTCTTTTAAAGATTTCTCAAATTCTTTCAGGTTTAATTCGGATTCTCTCTGGGCTTTCTTGAATTCTCCCATAGAACTTCCCATAGACCGGGCTAGTTCCGGAAGTTTTGTTGCTCCAAAGAGAAGGACAACTACTGCAAAAATCATTATTATTTCGTTTGTGCCTATCATGGCTTAACCTCAAGCTGTCGTTTTCTTAATGATTTGAAGTTTCTGGGTAAAGTAAATCTTTGAAGAGAATATCATATTAAAATTCATGTCATTCTTAAATTAGGCTAAGATTTTTCATATTATATAAAGCTTCTATTTTTATGTAACACCGAATAACATTTATTTCAATGTTTTCAGGTTTCTTTTGGGGAGATACGTAATTAATATTTGAGTGTTATATTAACTAATTTAATATATTTTTTAATATATTTTGCTAATTAAATTGTTTAATGGTTAGGTAATAAATATGTGTATAATAGTGCTTAATTCAAGAAATTCTTATTTGAAATATTTATTGGATTAAATAATTTAAATATTATCTCATTATATTTATATTATTCAGTCTTAAAAATAAATCTATTTAAAGAGTTTATCTGATTTGAGGAACCAAACCTATCCGAGCCAGTTGATTTTTAAGGGGTTTGGGCCTGAAACTTGAGATTGCTCGATTTCTTTTTTAAATGAATTCTTAAGCTTTCAATAATTTTCTAAGCTGTAAAGGAGATTTCTGATGATTCTGCTAAATTAGTAGTGATTATAAATTTGCTTTAGTTTATATTCACTTAGAAGATTATTTTATTTATTTATTTATTTATTTATTTATTATTTTATTTATTTATTGGGACTTTCAGAATCCTTTTTTTCTTCTTTTACTTCTTCATTTACTTTTTCTTTTTTATTAATATCGGGGTTTTCCCGGGCTTTTTCTTCTGTTGCCCTGGGAGCAGCATTACTTTCGGTTTTTTGCTTATAAGAGTCGAACTGTGGCAGTTCCATCTCAGCAGACATCTGGGCTTTCTTAAATTCCCCTACTGCATGTCCGATAGAGCGCGCTAATTCAGGAAGTTTTTGAGGCCCAAAAAGGAAGAGAGCGGCAACCACAATTGCAACCATTTCCATAGTACCTATCATTAATCGTTATTATTAACAATCTAATATAAAAACCCTTGTAAACCAATCCATATATAAAATTACCGAAAGTTTAAAAATGCAGGGCTTAAGTTCAAAGCAGTTTCTGGAGAAAAACTGCGCTTAGAACAGCCGAACCAAAAGAAGGCTGAATTCAAACAAAACTCCAAGAAGGATTGCTACTACAACCTGGGCAATAAAGGTAGGATCAGGAGTCAGGAAGAGGGAAAAGGCTAAAATTACACTATAGATTAACATCCTCTGATTTTTAAGAGTGTTATATTCAACCAGATTCATTTTTACTGCAAATACCACAAGGAGGGGAAGCTGGAAGACTACTCCAAAACCTGCCAGAATCGTAGTCACGGCAGATAGGGTATCTTGGACTGAAAGTTGAGCCGTAGCTAAATCGCCTGAATAAAAAAGTATATACTTAAACATTGCAGGCAGGATCACAAAATACCCTATTGCAGCTCCAAAAATAAAAAGCAGGAAAGATGCGGGAACAACTTTAAGGAAAAAGCGTCTCTCGTGCGGATAAAGGCCTTTTCCTGCAAATTTGTAAAGCTGGTAAAATAACTGCGGAATTGAGATGGCAAGCGCAAAAACTAGACAGAGCTTGAGGCGAGCAAAAGTCCATTCAAGAGGGGAATAAGCTGTCATTATAAGCTCGGTGCTTATGAACCTTTTCCAGATAATGAGCATTCCTTCATCGGAAAAAGGAAAAGCAATAAATATCCCTGCAACAAGCCAGATTAAAACAATTGCTAACCGGTTCCTAAGTTCGACCAGGTGAGCTACAATCGGTTCTTCAGAATCTCCTGGAACGCCTTTTGTATATGAACTCTTTCCTGGAAGATTGCCAATAGCAGGGGTCTCATTTCCGTTACATTTTGAATCCATTTTTTCGCTCTTACTTGCCTTTATAAATATATAAATATATTGATATAATATTACTTTTAAATCTTAGTGTTTGTGCAAATGATCAAGAAATGCTTTTTGAACTGAAAATCCCTTATAGATTCTTTCTCTTATAGGAATCTTTTCAGTTCATTGCATGGAGTTATTTTATATCCCGAGTTCGATAAAGAGGAATACTATTCATATTCAGTGTCTGTGCATTGTATTCTTTTCACTTATATTATTATTTCTAATAAGCTGTAAGAAGTGAATGAAGTCCTAAAAGGTCTAAGTACTTTTATGGTACTTAATTAATGGTACTTAAATAGTTATATATTGACCAGAATCGTCACCAGGTCAAATTAGCATAAAAGGCAAATTTAATAAAAAGACAGATTAGGCAAGGAAATTAAACCAATTTGCCTATTTTTGCAATATCACATCAAATTAAAATTATATAAAAATAATTTAAAACTCATTTATAGAACCCTAGATTTGATAGTAAGATTAATATAATTTTTGAGTTATAAAGATATCATTACAAGATATCCCTAATAACCAACCTCAATTAAATATCTGCTTATATAAATAAAAGTGAAAAGTAAGGCTAAATAAGCCTTTAAAACACAACTCCAAAAAACAAGCCTTAATATAATTAAAGTAAAATATAATTTTTATTTGAGGCAAGGATCTTCGATCTTCATTAAGAATTATTTAAAAGATCTCTAAATCCAAATTCAGATAAATTATCCTAATTGCCTGGTCTAAACCACCTGATCAAACTTATGGAACCCTTATTATTTGCTTAGAAACAATAAGATGACAAAATGAGAATTTATTATTCAAAAATATTTATTAAGACAGGTTAAGCCAATTATTACTGCCAAGATTAATATTTAAAACCGTTAAATATTTAAGTAAAATTTAAGTAAAATAAAAGTTTCCGAATTACAACATAATTTCAATAACTTAGTTTCGTCTCCAGAGTTATTCGTACTCAATATGCTCAATTCAAAAGTTATATCCCCGTTCAGGTATTCAAGACTCGAATAAAAATTTAAATTTAAGTAACTGGCTAATTGAAAAATGAAAAGCAAAAAAGTAAAAGGAAAATGAATTATAGAGACCTTCTATAAATGAGAAAAATGTCTGAAGATTTGAAAACAAATATTAAAACAAATATTATATTTTTCCCTTTACGTCTCCGGATAGGTACTTGATATGTCTGAAGCAATAGAAAGTTTAAGCGTAATCTTATTAACCCTGAGAAAAAAGTTGCTCATAATTGCGGCAGTTCTTTTCACAGGCATTATAGTCTCCTTTCAGTTTACCAGCCCTTTGATAGAGAGGATGAAAATTGATCTCCTCCCTGAGGGAGCGAAGCTGGTTTATGTCTCTCCCCTTGAAGTAATGATGCTGCAGTTAAAACTTTCCGTAATAATAGGTTTGTTAATTACCACCCCTATAATTTTGCTCTATACTTATAGAGCCATTACAAGGCGTTACGCAGTTAAAATTCCAGTAACTATTGGAAAAGGCCAGGCTCTTTTCTTAAGCATAGCAATTATAGTCATGTTTATCCTTGGAGCTTCCTATGCTTACTTTTTGATGCTTCCCCTTTTCCTCAAGTACCTTTATATTGATGCAGCAGACGCAGGAGTAACTGCAACCTATTCAATCTTCAAGTTCATCTCATTTGCAGCAATAACTACAGCAAGCTTTGGTTTGATTTTCGAGCTTCCTATATTTCTGACTTTCTTAACCAGAAACGGATACGTCAAATACAGTACCCTTGTCACATATCGCAAACACATCTATATACTTGTGATGATTGTTGCAGCGTTTATCACCCCAGGGGCTGATATCTTTAGCCAGATGATGGTCGCCGTTCCTATGGTGTTCTTTTTTGAGATCAGCATGATTATTGTACGGATTCTTGGAGTGAAAAGCAGTATTTCCAAATCAGATAGTTCAATTTCGGCTCCCGGGGTAATAAGGAGAAGCTGAAGAATCAAATAAAAAAAGAAAAAGAAATAGGACCGAAATCCAGGATTAACTCTGGATTCTGGCAACTATTTATACTTTCACCCAATTTATGGAAATCTTATTTAACCTGAATCTCTATTTTCAGAAACATGGAACCACAGTATATAAAGGCAAATCTTCAGGTAATTGCCGCATCTGTTATCTACGGATTTGCAGGAATTTTTTTCCTGTTCATTAAAAATATGGCTTCAGGCCCTGTGGTTTTCTACCAGCTCCTTTTCGGTTTTCTTGTGCTTACGGCCTATCTTGTATTAAGAGGGAAACTATCGGAAATCCGTTTCAAAGGAAAAAGAAGAACCCTCATGCTGCTTGGAGTCTGGCATGCAGGAGTGATGCTTTCTTATTATACGGCTGTAAGCCTTACTAATGTCTCCATTTCCGTACTTTTACTTTATACAGCTCCCTTTTATACGCTGCTTCTTGCTCCTTTACTTCTTAAAGAAAAACTCAATCCCAAAAACCTTGTTGCCCTTTTGCTTTCGCTTACAGGGATTATAATTGTAATTGGCCCTGAAAATCTAAGCTTCGATGGAATAGAAATGCGAACTGACTATCTTTTTGGAGTCCTTATGGGCCTTTTTTCAGGATTCTTCTATGCATGTATTATATTGACTTCGCGCTATCTTAAGGACGAATATTCCGGAAATGAACAGCTTTTTATTTCAACAGCAGTAACTCTTGTCCTTTTACTTCCTTTTGCCTTCCAGGCTTCTCCCGGATCTGTCCTTGAAAACTTGCCAGTACTTCTCTTTCTTGGAGTAGCTGTTACATCTATAGGGTCTATTCTTTATTTTACTGGCCTTGTCCATGTAAAAGCTCAAAATGCAAGTATTATATCCCTGCTTGAGCCTGTAAGTGCAATTTTCTTTGCGTATATTTTCCTGAAAGATCCTGTTTCTACTGGCACTTTGCTTGGATGCGGGCTCATTCTTTCAAGCACCCTGCTTGTAAGCCTGGAAGAAAGAACCGGAAATGAAATCGGAGATAAAACCCGAAACGAAAAAGAATATGCAACAGGAAAGAAAATAGAAAATTAAATATAAATTAATTCAAAATCTTTCTTCATGTTTAATCTGAAACCCTGATAAAATCGGATATTAATGATTTTAATGATTTTAAATCTATTTAGGATTAAAAAGAAGGATTCATAAGCTTGTAAAAAATCTAATAAAGATTTAATTTCAGGAGATTTAAAAACCACCTGATACAAACTATCCTTTAAAGTGATATTCTTTAAAACGAGTTTGTATTACTTTAAATACTTAAAAGGACTCGATATTAGCGAAAACATAACAAAATTTATTAGTAATACCTTATAGAAATAGACTATATTCTTATCAGTCATAATATATTTAACAATTCACTGTATATCAAGTAACTATTGCTAATTCATTGCTTATAAAAAATAAATTCCCTTATTCAGCATTTCAAAGACCTGGTATTTATATGGTAAACGTGGCTAAGGAATTGGAAGTCTTAAGGCAGAATCTACTTGACCTGTCCCTTCGGAACAACCTTCTCAATTACCGCCCTTCCAAAAAAAGAACTGTTTTAATTACAGAAAGAATGCCTGAGGAGATTTATGAGCTTGCTGTACTTCAGGAAAGATCTTTGAAATTCAGAGCAAAAATAAGAACAAAAAAAGGCAGAAAAACTGAGAAAGAAGAAGAAACTAAAGTCGAAACCAGAGCCGAAGCCGCAGAAAACGAAAGCAACCTTTTGAAAACAATAAGTAGAGTTTTCCGGCATCCAGATGATAATAGTCAGGATAATAATAGCAATATCAACAATAAAAATACTGGAAAAGATAATGATAATTATTCCGAAAACAGCATAAATAGAATTAACAAAAATAATAATGACAATAAAGAGGATAACAGCAGCATTAATAAAACCTTGACTTTTTCTCCAACTTCGTCCAATTATGTTCTGGAAACGCCCGATGATAACGAAACCCTTGAGAGAAAGCTTTTTTATGTTTTTAACCAGGCGAATTCGATTTTTGAAGAACAGGGATATCCTGTCCTTTATCTTACAATAGGGTTTCTTCAGTGGAGCGAGAATAAATCCTCTGTAAAAAACCCAAAAGCCCCCCTGATTCTCGTTCCTGTTGAACTCAAGCGTACAGGAAAAGGAAGGAATTTCAGCCTGCAGTGGACAGGAGATGAGGTTTTCACCTCAATTACTTTGCAGGCAAAAATGAAGGAGCTTGGGGTCCAGCTTCCTGAGTTTGAAATGCCTGAAGACTCCGCAGGCATTAGGGATTATTTTAAAGCCGTAACTGGAGCCATCGA
Source organism: uncultured Methanosarcinales archaeon (assembly GCA_964520335.1). Classification (GTDB taxonomy): domain Archaea; phylum Halobacteriota; class Methanosarcinia; order Methanosarcinales; family Methanosarcinaceae; genus Methanosarcina. The sequence goes on from CAZFNE010000001.1 coordinate 30,202, forward strand.
TGAAAAAACAGGCTGGCAAGTCCTGCCTGAAATCTGTCTTGACCTTTTTAATTTTAGAAAATTTGTAATGTATAAGGATCTTGATCCTGCAACCTGGCCTGAAGATGCCTCGCCTTCCGAACAGCCGCTTATTCAAAAAATATTTAATCCGGAGGAGCCCGAACCTTTAGATTCAGGTTTTCGAGAAGAGGAAGTTGATTTAAAACTTACAGCAAAAGATACCTATCATATAATGGATGCCGACTCTTCCCAGATTGCGGTTATTGAAGATATAAAGGCCGGAAGAAACCTTGTTGTGGAAGGCCCCCCTGGCACGGGTAAATCCCAGACAATTGCAAATACGATTGCAGAACTAATTGCCCAGGGTAGGAGTGTGCTTTTTGTAAGTGAAAAAATGGCAGCGCTGCAGGTTGTAAAAAGCAGGCTTGATGCTGCAGGCCTGGGAGAACTTTGCCTGGAAGTTCACAGTAATAAAACACGCAAAAAGGCAGTCCTTGAAGAACTTGAAAAGACGCTTTCTCGTGCTGCTCCTGACTCTACAAGCCCTGAAAGAGAGCTTGCTGAGCTTGAAAAGCTGAAAAAGGAACTAAATACTTACGTATTCTCACTTGGCAATCCTGCAGGAAAATTGTATTCAAGTCTTTATACCCTCTACGGAATAAGAGAAAAAACAAAAGCTTATTTTGAAGAAAAAGGGCTTAAAATGCCCCTTTATTCTTTTAAAGATCCCCAGGACTGGGAATCTAAAGCCTGGGGAGAAGCAGAATCTGCCCTGGAAAAAATAGGGCAGGTTCTTCCTTCTCTTGGGACAGTTCAGAAAAACCCCTGGTATGGGTGTGAGCCTGGCCTTGTGCTGCCTTCAGACCTGCAGGAAATAGAGCTTTTTTCAGGAGAATGCGCCGCTGCTTTTGAAAATCTTGAAAATGCCGTTAAAAATCTTAATGAACTCTCTGGAACCTCAAAACCTCAGACTTTTGAGGCAATTAAAGCTACAATTGAAGCTGCAAAACTCCTTGAAACTTCAAAACCTTTTCCTGAAAAAATGCTGCAAAATCCTGAATGGGACTCTGAATCTACAAAAATCGAGGCTGAAATTTTAATCTCAAAACTCAGGAAGTACACGGAACTAAAAAACTTTGTAGACAAAACATTCAAGCCTTCAGTTTTCGAACTTGACACCTCAGCATTCGAAGAATTATCCTGCAAATTCCTAAAGGTTGTCAGCCCGAAGTATAGAAGACTTAAAAAAGAGATTTCTGCCTGTTATATTTCAGGAGTCCCTTCTCAGGATAAAAAAATCCTTCTGGATCTGGCCTGCATCTCCGAATTTGAGACTTACAGGCTGGAAATTGAAAAAGCTGGAAAAGGAGGTAAAAAATATTTCTTGGATGCCTGGAAAGATTTTGAGAGCGAACCTGCCTTCCTGGAAGGATATATAAGATGGATAATTCCTTTCCGTAAATATGTAAGAGAGAATGTTTTCACTGAGAAGAGTTTTGGGCTCGTAACAGGTGGAACTGATAGGGAAGCCCTGGAAAATGCGATAAATGAGGTAGATGCAGCAAAAGAAGCTTTCCTTGAAGCTCTTGGAAAGATCAGAGCCTGTATAAAAGTAGATTTTGAGAAAATGTTTGGTAAACCCTTTGAAAACGTAAAACTTAGCCAGCTTAAGTCCCATATAACTAAATGGAAAAATGAAACTTCTTCTCTTGTCTTCTGGAGCCAGTACCTGGGCTACAGGCAGGTCTGCATGGAGACAAAGGCAGCACCAATGATAGAAGATATCGAGGCCGGAAAAATAGAAACCTGTGATATTATCCCTGCTTTTGAAGGAAATTATGCCGAGCTTCTTCTGCACCGCGCCATCAGGGAAAGGCCCGCTCTTTCCAGTTTTATCCGGGAGTTGCATGAAGGCAGGATTACGAAATTTACAGAGCTTGACAAAAAAGTCCTGCTGGAAAATAGGAAAAGAATTATCAGTTCTGCTTATGAGGAAGCTCCTAAACTGAATTCAGGAGCGTCGCGGGCTTCAGAAGCCGGAATTTTGCTCAACGAGTTTAACAGGAAAAGAGGGCATATGCCTATTCGGGCCCTCATGAAAAAAGCAGGTGGGCTTGTACAGAAGATCAAACCCTGTTTTCTTATGAGCCCACTTTCGATAGCTCAATACCTTGATCCCAGGAGCACCCGCTTTGAAGTAATTATTTTTGACGAAGCCAGCCAGGTCAGGCCGGAAGACGCAGTTGGGGCCCTCCTGCGGGGAAAACAGGTAGTGGTAATGGGAGACTCAAAACAGCTTCCTCCTACCGATTTCTTTGATAGTGTAGTAGATTTCCCTGAAACCGAACCTGACGATTTTACTTCTGCTGGTGATATGGAAAGTATTCTCAATGTGTGCAAACGCAGTTTCGCGGTAAAAACCCTGCGCTGGCACTACAGAAGCAGGCATGAATCTTTAATAGCGGTTTCAAACCAGGAGTTTTATGATAACCGCCTTTACGTTTACCCTTCTCCTGTGCAAAAAGACGAAAAGCTTGGCCTGAAATTCGTGCACCTTCAGGACGCTGTCTACGACAGGGGAAAAAGCGGAGTTAACAGAGTAGAAGCGAGAGCAGTTGCAAAGGCTGTTTTTGAACATTTCAGCAAATCCCCTGAGAAAAGCCTTGGAGTAGGAACTTTTAATATAAAACAGCAGGAAGCCATCCAGGAAGAAATCGAAGCTCTCCTGAAGACAAATCCGGGCTTTGACCTGAACTCAGGGAATGAAAGGGGAGAACACTTCTTTGTAAAGAACCTTGAAACAATCCAGGGGGATGAAAGGGATGTTATTTTGCTGAGTGTAGGTTTTGGCTTTGACGGCAGCAGAAAACTTTCCCTGAACTTCGGGCCTCTTAACCGCGAAGGAGGAGAGAGACGCCTGAATGTATTGATTACGCGGGCAAAAGAAAAATGCGTCGTCTTTGCAAATTTTACCTCAAATGACCTGAACCTGGACGAGAATTCACCTTTTGGACTTCGCTCACTAAAAGTTTTCCTGGAATTTGCAGAAAAGGGCAGGCTCGCCTCGTGTGCAGGCAAGGAAACCTTCGATTCTCCTTTTGAAGATGTTGTTTCGGCGTTTTTGATAGAAAACAGTTTTGAAGCCCACAGGCAAATAGGCTGTGCCGGATACAGACTTGATCTTGCTATCCTTGATCCAGGCCATCCAGGAAAATATATACTGGGAATTGAGTGCGATGGAGCTCGCTATCATTCTTTGCGAGTAGCAAGGGATAGGGACCGCTTGCGCCAGCAGGTACTTGAAGGGCTGGGCTGGAAAATCTATAGGGTCTGGTCAACTGACTGGTATTTGCGCCCTAAGGAAAGCAAAGAAAAGCTGCTGGAAGCTGTACAGAATGCTGTAAAACAGGCAAAATCGCAGGCAAAAGCTGAAAAAGACCTTTTGATCCCGAAAATAAAAGAACCTGCTGCCTGGGCTGAAGCTGCAAATAAAAAAAGTTTGGAAAAGCCTCCAATTAGTGGAAAAGAATTGACTCATATCACAATTCCAAATCCTTCTAATAAATCTTCTATTGAGACTTCTTTTAACACTTCTTTTGATCTTTCACTTGATTCTTCTATACATCCAGTTCTATTAACAGAAACAGATTCAGATGGTACCCAGGTTTTATCCCCAAAATTTTCTAAGACCTTATCCAGCAACTCAAGGTTACCCTCCGAAAACTTACTCCCGGAAAATGCAGCAAAAAAAACCTTCAAAGCGGTTAAGAAAAGCGGAGAAGACTCAAGCGAAGCTGTTTACTATTCGGAAAAGACCACAGGTTTTTCAGATGAGGCTGATTTTGAAGCGGAGGCCGAAGAAGCTCCTTCAGGGGCATTTTTCAAGTCTGGAGAGGGAATTTCAGCAGGCTCGAGTTCAGCAGAATTTCTGCCTGAAATGGCTCTGAAAGCCCAATCAATGGCCCTACTTGCTAATGAAAATTCCCGCAAGAAACCTGTGAGGAGGCAGAAAAGCTCAAAACTCCTTAAATTTAACGCAGATCCTTCCTCTGAAGAAAGCTCTTATGAACCTGTACCAGAACCTGAGCCGGAAAAATTTACTTTCTTCCAGGCTTACCCTGAAATTGATTTCAGTGCAGGCATACAGAAAAAGAAGCGCAGAAGGATTAATGAGTTCGCTTATATTTATGGCTCAGGAAAATATTCCGAACCAGAACCGGATCTCGAAGACGAAGCTGACTATACGGAAATTGTATGGAATTCAGAATCGGAAAGCATTTCAGAAGCCGAGCTCAACTCTAATTTTGCTTTTGGGAGTGGAACCGAAAATAAGACCTATCCAGAAACGTATTCTGCATCTATAAGCTCCACTAAAAAGAAAATGACAGGAGAGCCTGTTAAAGAATCCGATTCCAGAACCTATTCCGGACCTCTATCAGAAGACCCTGGCAGTATAGATAGAGGTTTCAGTATAGAGAAGAAAGAGCCTGAAAGAGATTCTGAGAAAATTGGCTTGCTTGAGGCTGCAGTTCCTTCTTATAAAATCTGTGCTGCTTCAGAGCTTCCTCAATCAACAGATTTGTCTGAAATTTCGGACAGGCAGCTTGAAAAGGCCGTGATAAAAATTATAGAATGCGAAGGCCCGATTCATCCGGAGCTTCTGCTTCAGAGAATAAAGTTGCAGACAGGAATCCCGCGTATGGGAGGAAAAATCCGGCAGCGGGTTTCTGAGATGTTAATAATCGCAGAAGATTTAGGCAAAATCCGAAAAGAAGAGGAATTTTACTGGCCTGTTTCAAAAAATGTGTGTCCTTTGCGCAGGCGGGATGAAACTGCTTCTGCAAAAATCGAATGGATCTGCGATGAGGAAATAAAAGAAGCTGTACGCTTTGTCCTGAAAAACCAATATTCAACTCCTCTTGAAGCTCTTATTGTGCAGACTTCAAGGGTTCTTGGCATAAGAACCACACGTAAAAACACGTCGGAGAGGATTGAAAAACTTGTACAGGAAAGTATTGAGAATAATGAACTGACCTTTATGCCTAACGACATGATTTATTTTGCAGAATGAAAAATCCGCAAATTAATTGTTGTCCTCGGTGTGATACTCAGCAAGTAGCCCTATTTCTTCGGCTTTTTTCGGGAACTTGAAGAAAACGAGCGCCCCTGCTAACAGTACAGCAATAATTCCGGCCAGATAGGCATATTGGTCACCAGCCAGGAAGGAGGCCTTGGCTGCGGCCATAATTTGGCTCGAATACTGAGGATATTGCTCTGCCAGGACAGCCGCACTGGAGAACGACTTCTGGAGTTCTGCTGTTACATTGCTGGTGATAAGCTGCTGTTCGGAGCTTGGCAGGTCGGAGATGGTTGAAGCAAAAGCTTTGGCATAGCCGGCTGCAAGAAGCGTGCCAAAAATCGATTGCATAATAGCCCCTCCAAAATCACGCTGCAAGTCAGCAGTTCCAGATGCCATGCCAGCACGTTTGACAGGTACGGAATCAGTTAGTGAGCGCGAAGCTGGAGTGCCAGCTATTCCAACCCCTATTCCTACAAGGGCATATCCAAGACCTATTTTCCAGTAAGGGATATCTTCCTTCCATAGAATTAGCATTATAAGGAAAGCAAGCAAAAAGAAAAAAAACCCGATAAGCAGGGTAAATCTTGACCCATGGGACTCTATAAGCTTTGCAGATAGAGGCGCAGTCAGCACCATGAAAACAGCTGCTGGCAAGATCGCGATCCCTGCCTCGAATGTTGAGTAGCCAAGAACGTTTTGCAAAAGCTGCTGACCTACGAACATTGCGGCCATGAGGGATCCAAACACGATTATTCCGGAGAAAGCTGCAACCCAGAAAATTTGACGTCCGGCAATATTAAGGTCATAAAGTGGACTACTTGTCCGACGCTGACGGATTATGAATGCTACTCCTGTGACTGCTGCAATAATCGCAAGCAATAATACCGGGACTCCAGCTCCCGGAACTGACACAAAATTAATGGCAAGAATTAGTGCACCCACAAGCAGCATGGACAGGATACCTCCCAGGTTATCTACAGGCTCAGTAGTTTCATTTGCATGAGCAGGAACGAATTTCAACGCCAGCAACAAAGCTATTGCAGCAAGGGGTATGGTTATAAGAAAAACTGAGCCCCAATCAAAATGCTCAAGAAGAAGGCCTGAGACCATCGGGCCAAGTGCCCCAAAGGCTGCACCCAGGCCAGACCAAAGAGCAATAGATCTTGTTCGTGCTGGACCAGACCAAAGCGCTGTAATCAGCGCCAGCGTAGTTGGATAGGCCATGCCGGCTGCAAAGCCTCCAAAAAGGCGGCCCCAAAAGAGCACCTCAACGGATGGGGCAAGTGCAGCTATCAGGGAGGCCGGGATAGCCAGCCCTGTACCAATAATCAACATCATCTTGCGCCCATAGCGATCCCCAAGGGCGCCGAACCAGAGCACTGAGGCTGCCAGGCCAAGGGAAAAACCTACAGCTACAAGGTTGAGTGCTACCTGCGAGGCACCAAAGGCCACCCCAATTGAAGGCAGAGAAACATTAGCAACTGAGAGGTTCAGGTTGGCAACTGCTGCCACAAGGATGAGCGTGGCAAGTACGATCTTTCCGGGACCATTTGATTCTGGACTCCCAGGAGAACTTTCTTTTGCATTCATGTGGGGTCTCCTCTGTACAGTGTCAGGCAGTTTAAGGAATTTCCTGTAAATTTAAGGATAGTAACGTACTTGCTGGCAAAATATCACCATCATTTGTTTCATCCCAGAAGAAGGCATATCATCAAGACTTAGGCCTTTTCATTTGCAGTGATATTGCTGCTTATGTATACACATAAAATTTCATACATAATGTTCTAAGTAATTATTTTCTAATGATAATTATTCTGTTCTATTTATATTAGAAAAAGCATTATTTAAAGCAAATAGAAACTTATGTTTTCTTGATTGAAATTATATAAAAGGGGTTACGCATTATTTTTCTTTTTCAACCTTCATGACTTTTATATTCAAATAAAGCGCCCTCCTACCTGAGCGCTCCTATCACTAAAAAAGTAAAAATGCAATTAAAAGTATAAAGCTCACTGTAAGATCTATAGTCCAAGAAAGAGAGATTTTATCCCAAAAGCTAGTTAAAGATTACAAAAATGAATAAAAAACAATTCAGGAAGCACAATTCAAAAGCGGAAAATCTTACGAAACTAGGTAGTGGCCTTTATTAGAATTTTTGATATTATTTATATGATTGTTTTAAGATAGGCTATCGAGGATTTCTTTAATTGTTGCAGAATCCAGGTTCAGATCAACTTTGTTCAGGGTAATGCCGATGAGTTTTGCAGATCGCCTTAATTCCTCATCGGAATAATATTTCGAGGCATGGTCAATTATTGTACTCACCGGAGCTCTTTGTGCAAGTGCGCATATTGCGCATATGAGATCAAAATCCTGTGCCCTTTCCAGCTCGCTTTTATTTAATTTTAAGCAATCAACCACTACAATATTGCCTTTAGAATACAAGAAATTATCCAGTTTTACGTCACCATGAAAAAGTCCATTTTCATGCATTGTTTTTAGCGTTTTGAAAATTTGATCTATAATCACATTGTTAATCGGTACTTTTGATAGCGGCTCACCATCGATGTATTCCATCACTAAGATATAGTCATCGAAATTCAGCTTATGCAGTCCATATACTTCGGGAGCGACCACATTTATCTCTTTTAGTTTGAGAAGGTTGTCCCGCTCGAACCCAACAAGGTCTTTTGCATCCTTGTGCCCTTCGAAAAAGAAGTCAGTTCTTTCCGCAATTGAGCCTAGATTTCGGAACTTCGTCATGTACTTATGCATAAGTGCACTTCGATTGTTGATAATTTTTCCCATATATTTTTTCTCTTCTTTTGTTTTAGTATCTATACCCCCAATAATACATGGAATTGACATCCAATAAGAGCCGCCAGCTAGCTTTATATGTATATTTGAGAGTTTATATACTCGCCTAAACAGGTATTTTATCTGAGTCTCACGAACAGCACTGAGCTGGTCCTGTGAAATTATGTGTATAGTCTCTAGGACCACATACTTCGTTTTTGATTGGAATAATCTGTCAGTTATCTTTAGAATTACAAAGATTGTGCTTACCATTAGGACAATTATTGCCTGCACTATGAAATTATTTAAAATAATGTTTATGAGGCCTATCTTCATCTTTTGTGAGGTGTCTTCTCTATCGTCATATTCCATAAACATACCCTCATAAATAATCGTAGATAGGTCATACATTCAATTCGCTGTTTTTGCCCTTGATATTGTCCTTCCTCAAATCCGGGCATGTAGGGAAATACATATATTATACCCTATTAATGATCTTAGTCTGTACATTACAATGTATACAGGCTCGTCTATAGCTTCGGTTTCAGAATACCATCTTATTTCCCTTAATTTTGAAGTCTTCTGATACGTTTGTTGTTATTCCCCAGGGACACGGTTTATTAACGAAGTTTATTGTGCTGGAGCTTTTTTTTCTTCGGCGAAAACTTCGTACAGTTTTTGCTCTTCTTCTTTGGACAAGTTGGTAGCAATAATTTCGAAATTCAGTTCCTGAGTGGCCTCTGCAACCTTATCAAGTGCAGCGTCACTTGTCATCAAAAAAAGAGCTGAGGTACCTTCTGTCACTTTATCTCGGACAAACCTGATAAATTCTTCATCAATACCAACATCCTTCATAGAACTGGTCAGTGCACCCAATGTAGCCCCAGCAACAAGGCCGAATATAGGTACTAAGAAAATCAGGCCAAATAAAAAACCCCAAAAAGCTCCACTGAGTAAACTTGGACTGGTTAACTTAGTTATTTGTTCCATTTTTGGCTTCTTTTTCCCCTCAGGCCAGGTGACAATAGCCGCATCGTGAAGAGTTATCAGCTTCTTCTTGCTTAAATCTTGAATAACATGAAGTGCCTTTTTGGCCCCATCAGCTGTTTTAAACTTCAGAACTATTAAATTTGCTATATTCGGACCTCCACACATCAATCTTAGGATTATTTGTTTTCATGCAAGCTTGCCAATAGATAATATTTTCTCCTACTGTCGTTTTAAAATCCATAAAAAACCGTGATTGTAATATCTCTTTCCCAACTTTATACTCCTCTATCTCACAGAAGTTAGGTAGCTGAAAAAACTTAATCAAAGCTCAAGCATTTTAAGGATTGAAGGAGTTATTACTAGCTGGCTTATGACAGGGAGAAATAAAGTTTGGATTTATTCCGGATTCAGCGGGTGATTTATACGGTTACCTGCACAAAGATTCTATCATAAGGTAAGCCTTTTGGATGAGATCTTTCCTTTGATAGTGTTTTTTTGAATATTATTGGTTTGATCTGATGCTTGGATTTGTCAAGTTTTTTCTTTCACAACAAAAGAAGCATAACAGATGCTTATATGTTAATTCTGATCTTATAACTCCTAAAATTAACTCCCACACTATACGGTTATTAATTAATATCTAATACATATTTTATTTACTATATAATATTTAACACATATATTTATTTTGTATTTTATCTGAAATATCTCTATAATTTTTAGAAACTAATAATATTTTTATTTTTACCAGACAGAAAAGATCAGATTTAGTTTCTCGTCCTAATAATTTTTAACCAAATATTTATCCATTATCTCTATCCTTTCGTACTCACTTGTCAATGTATAAGTCAACACAATGATTCATTTTGTACTCTAAACTTTTTAAGAACAGATTTTCTTTCCTGTGTTGGAAATTTCTAAAAAATTAATTATAAGTTATTTTATATACAATGCATTGCATAATTAAATATCACACTGCATTGCTCTCAGTAAAGTCCTAAAATAAGAATTAGAACCAAATCTACCATCATCTTCTCTTCGGATTAATATAATAACACGAATATTAATGAAACTTGATTCAAGCCAGTGCTTTTAATGGAAAATACGATGCAACCCAGGCAGTACAGTTAATGAAAATTTTCCCAGATATTAATCTATCTAAGATTAGTTGTACAAAATAACAAATTGCATCATTATATTTTCCAGATAGAAAGGTGCCCTTCTTTGTGAGAAAAGGAGATTCCCTTTTTGACTCTGGCTATTTTACGTGTATAAAAGACCTGGGAGAGGAGCCATATGGTTCGGGTGCAAGTCTTTTTATTAGGGTCATGCCGCATCAGTGAGCAGGCAGCAGTAATGGCGTATCAGGGGATATGGGGGATCAAAAAATTGGAACAATCAGTTGTTACTAATTTCGATACGGTGTATGGATCAATAAGTACACCCTGGCGGTTGGTTCTTATAAAAGGTATTCTGGCCATTATAACAGGTTTATTCCTGATATGTGAACCTGTATCTACTACTATTCTACTAATGAAGATTTTAGATATATTCTGGCTAGTAACAGGAGTAATTTCTATTATAGTATCCCTATTATCTTCGGAGAATCGATGGTGGGAGCTGCTCTCAGGTATTCTGAGTATTATTGCAGGAATTGTTATTTTGACGTATCCCATTTATGGCCCATTCGTAGTTCTTGGACTTTTGATCATCTTCATTGGAGTATGGGCTATTATCACAGGCGCTGTAAGGATTGCCTCTTCATTTAGAGGAGAAGGATGGGCAAGGGGAATTCTTGGAATTATTACTATGATCCTTGGTTTGCTCCTGCTTACAGCTCTCAGGCTCGGGTTGCAGTTTTACATTAGATATTTGGGTTTTTCCCCACTCTCGGGGGAATTGGAGCAGTTATCACAGGAATAAAAATGAAAACCTGAAAACGGGCTTTTACAAAATAAGGAGGAAAGTTAAACATGGATAGACCTATTGGTGTTACTATTCTGGCAATATTAGCTGTCTTGGCAGCAGTTCTAAACGCTATTGTGACGCTTCGATTTTTAGGCTTTTTGCCTTTTTTAGGAGTATTTGACCAACGCATTTTTAGCCTCTGGTATGCCCTATTATTCGGTATCATGGCCTATATCTGGGCATGGGTAGCCAAGATGCTCTGGGAAGTAGACCGGTCGGCCTGGATGTTTCTGGCCATTATCACAGTATTTAACCTGTGCATTGATTTTGTGATACTGGTTACGGGTGGATCATGGTATGACGTAAACCTTTCAGTTATCATCAACGCTCTTATCCTTATCTATGTCATGCTGCCAGGCGTCAGGGAGGCATTCGGGACAGATTAAAGGCAGATTAATCGAAATCAAAAATAGTAAACTACCATTATCGTCAGAAAATAGATAATAGAAGTCCAGAAGAATAAGAGGGAATTCTGAAGTTTACATATCTTGTAAGGAACCGAAAGAATTCTGCTCTTTTTAATATTTAGGTTAATTTTAACTTATTCTTAATTTTAATATACACTTATATTTATATATATTTTTAATACTTGTATTTATAAATATTATACAATACTATATTTTATAGCATTAATGCTACGCTGTCGTTTTTTTCAGAGTTTTCGAGAAAAGGGATAGCCACTGGAAAATATCGAGGTCATAGCCCTTTTATAACTCAATTACTTTGAAGTGAGTACAGCAGTACAAAAAAACATAAACAAAATAATAACAGGGGGAAATAAATGGACGAAGTAATGTATGGGCCAATGCAACTTGTAGTCATTGGATTTCCGGATCCTAACTTCCACGGTCAGATTCGTCGAGAATTTGAATCGGCTATGGAAAAAGGAATAATCAGGCTTATTGACCTGCTGTTCATATGGAAAGACAAAGATGGGAATATCACATCTATTGAAGCGACACAGCTGGATGAAGCCGAAAGGATACGTTTTGGTGCAGTTGTGGGAGGACTTATCGGGCTTGGAGCTGGAGGTGAAGAAGGGGCTAAGATAGGCATGGAAGAAGGAGCTCTGGAAGCCGCTGAGGAAAACTATGGAATTACCGAAGAAGATATTAATGATATAGCAACGGCTATACCGGAAGGTAGTGCTGCTGGCATTTTCATTATCGAGCATTTATGGGCAAAGGGTCTGAAACAGGCGCTCCGTGATGCAGGTGGAGTACTTATGGCTCAAGGCATGCTCTCACCTGAGCTGCTGATCATGGTTGGGGAAGAATTAAAAGACGCGGTTGGAGCCGCGGAGGCATAAATAGGAGATTAGGCAGCATATCCAGTCTAAAAGCTGCCCTAATATGGAATCCCTCGGTAAGCATTTGCAATCTCTGTTAATACTCTTTATCCATTCGTTTATTAGTGTGGGAAATATTTCTGGAACTATCTGAAGAGTCATCAGTCTAGAACATAATAGAATGGAAGCATTTTACTGAGACTACTGGAGCTAGTAGACTAACCAGTATAATGTCCCATATTTTTAAACAGGATAAAGAATCAATCTGCAAAGTCATATGAATTCAAAATAAAAGGAGTGGTAAATATGGGATTAAGGGATAGAATCAGTGAACGTAGAGAAGAGCGTAGGGGTCCTACAGAAACTGGTGCTTCTAGCAGTGGCCAAGCAGCAGGAGGAGTACAACGCTATAAAATGCGTGAAAAAATGATTTCAATAGGCGATGACTACTGGATTGAAAATGAAGCTGGGGAACGGGCTTTTAAGGTGGATGGAAAGGCGCTCCGCATTCGTGAAACCCTGATCATTGAGGATATGCAGGGAAAAGAGCTGTATAAAATCAAGGAGAAGATGGTCAGGATCCGAGATACGATGGACATAGAAGATGCCGATGGGAAAACGGTCGCTTCAGTCAAAAAAGCTCTGATCACACCTCTCCGCGATCGATTTAAAGTTGAAGTTGCGAATGGGCCTGAAATGGACGTCCAGGGCAATATTCTGGATCACGAGTATAAGATTGAAGCTGGGAGGGACAAAGTTGCAGAAGTCTCCAAAAAGTGGTTCCGAATAAGGGATAGCTATGGGGTGGAGATTGAGCCCGGACAAAATGCCGGCCTTATCCTGGCAATTACAGTAGTAATCGATCAAATGTCACACAATATCGGATAAGGAACAGAACTAATGAAATTTTGAATTCAAGGAAAATCCATGTATGGGGACTAAAACCCTAAATCGGCAATTAAATCTGAGATATGATCTATTGGAGCAAAATATATGGTTAAAATGAAAAAATGGATATTAACTCCTAAAGATCATTGATTTTCTACTTTAAGGGTAAAGAACTGACGGATACAAACATATCTGGTGGTCTAGCCGGTGGTCTCTTAATTAGAGCAATTATGAGAATAATAGCTAAGATTGCTGCAAGCACGACTAGGGAATTATCTAAAGGATACCTACAATTCAGATATGCAGGAACCACCGCGACTTAGAATGATTATATCCTGGCATAAAAAAATGTTTAAAAGAAGCGATTAATGAAGCTTTATGCAGTTAACTGTAGATCTTTGAAAAAAATAGCTACTAATTTAAGCTACTAATTTACAAATTTTATCAAGCGATTTTTGAAAAATTTGTCATGACGGAATAAACTTCAGGCTGGATAGAGAAAAATAGGGGGCAAATAAATGAAAAGAAAAAATATACTTGGAAGGAAACAGTTTCTATTTGGCGGACTGTTAGCGGGAATAGTCGCAGGAATTATTGCAGGAATTATTGCTGGTATTGCAGCGAAATATGCTTATGATAAATACATTAAAGAGAAAAAAGTTCATAAAAAGTTGCATTTAGGCCAAAAAAGTACTTAAACACCCATATTCTGCTATAATAAAGTCTGTTTTTCGGGTTGCAAAATATTTTTTTCTGGATCCAGAATCTAATGTCTGAATTGAATTTGATTCCTAAATTGATAGTCCAATGTTACAAGGAATACTATTATAGTTAATAGTTCAGCCTTAATAGTTCAGCTTCAGAAAATGTAATATTGTATTTTTTATGCAAGCGCCGGAACAGTAATCTTCAGACTATTATTCAGGCGGGGAAAAAACTTTTTCCGACGCCTGTGTAGAAAAGAGAACTGGAATTTTCAATTATTGCTTATTGTTTAATTTTCGCCAGCTTGGCTCGGCTTCTTTTGTTTTGAGTTTTATTTTGTAATAAAGACCATGGCAGCAACAACTGTAGTCCATTTTCCGTCTTTATCCCCTTTTGCAGTCTGGCAGAGATGGAAAGTATCGAAAATATGCCCGCTTGCTTTGTAAACCTGTTCACGTTCATGCCAGGCCATCTCAGCGTCAAATTCTATGCCAAGAGTTGAAGCAAGCATAGTTGCTGCAAGGTCTTCAGCATATTCCCCCGCGATTATCTCTTCTTCTCCAAAGGAGTGATGTTCAGAAATGTAGCCGTAGGTTTCTTCATTTACCGGGACAGCGGTTCCTATAGCTGCAGCCATCAGCCTGTGAGGCTCATTGGTATCGTTCCTTGCAAGGACACAGTGGACAATGGCCCCGGGTCTAAGCTCAGGAATTCCTTCTTCCCTGGGCACAATTTTACAATTAGGAGGTAAAATGCTTGAAACACTTACAAGGTTATACTTCTCTATCCCTGCATCCCTTAATGCAAGTTCGAATGATGCCAGTCTATCTTTATGTACTCCAGTACCCTTAGTCAAAAATGATTTCCTTGGGATCATGTTAACTCCTTACGTATTTTCTACATACACTGTCGTTTTCACTTTACGAACAATTAATGTAGAAACAAACATTTAAAATTTTTATGATTTATTTACAATAGAGAAATTGGATATCAGTTTAAACTATCGGATTCATATTTCTTTCTTCTATTTCTGAAACGTAAAGCAAAGTTATGAACTTTATCCTTCCAATTCATAATTTTCGGAGTTTTCAGTAACAGTAACTTCTTTCCGAACGTCAAAACCCGAAAATCTGACCTGGTTTTTTGCCTGGCTTTTTACCCGGCTTATTAGTTCTTCAGGACCTTCCTTAAGGACGTGTTGTTCACAAAGGGCTTTCTCATAAATATCGGAATTTGCGGTTCCCTCGAAAAGAAAGGTCGTCTCAAGAGGAAGTTCTGTCCCGTTAATGCTTACCTCTTTTTTTTCCACATTAAGTGTCACCTGTTCAGGAGAAAATCCGGATTCAGTCATATAGTTCAAAATAAGCTCTCTTCCATAAGCCTCAGCAAATTCCAGAGCCTCAGACCTGAGCACAAAATGCCTTCGACCCTTTGGAGTATATACGAAAACTCCTTTCGTCCTTAAATCATATCTTGACTCACTGTAAAGAGTACGTACCTTTATTTCTACCCTTTTTGTGCCTTTTCCCGTAAGGGCTCCAACAGCATTTCCAACATCAGAATACTCAGGGACAATAAACTCAGCATCGATAAGCTCATTCAATTCGTTCAGGTAGGCTCTTCCCGGTCCTCCTAGCAAAATAACAGGAATCTCGACTTTAAAACGGGAAAAGAAATTTCCTTTAAGAATTTTTTCAATCTCAGCCCTATCTACTCCTTCCATTAAAAATGCCATCAGGGCTTTTCCCATATTCTTCGCAAAAAGCCTTTTTACATTCATGCAGAACGCGTGTTTATCGGTCCCCATAAAATTTGCAAGCAAAGTAGCGCCTATTTCCGAGGCTTCAGGGTTCCATCCCCTGTATTCTCCAAGGACATGCAGGGCATCCGTAGGAGTAAAACCAATTACCTGTACAAGCCTTTTCTGGATTAAAGAATCCATTTCTCTTTTAGAAGGCAGGATATTCTTATTCCAGTAGATATCCTTAAGAGAAAGCGGTTCCTCCTTTATGAGAGCAAGCAGTTCCTTTTCCTCCCTGTTCAGATTTCCCGGCTTCAGCTCTGTGCGGACAAAGAATTTTGCAGGCTGGATATGCTCGTTTAATTTTAGCCTGTCAGGAATCCAGCGCCTTTTTAGCCTGCTAAGGAGATCCGGATAAAGAACTGCAGCCCTGCACAGAGGAATTACACGGCGAGGCCCTATGTTTATATTATTTCCCTGGACCCAGACCTGGCTGTCTCCGCCCATTGCCGACGTTTCCATGCGCAAGGCCTTTACTTTGGTTTGCCAGCCTCCTACGATTGCTCCGGTTTCGCTAAGGAAAGGCACTCCTCTGGAGATCAGGGAAACATCAGTACTGGTTCCTCCTACATCAATAACTACACAGGTATCCTTACCTGAAAGAAAAGCAGCTCCAAGCAGGCTGGCAGCAGGGCCTGAAAAAATAGACTCAACTGGCCTTTGCATTGCTTCCTGGATGCTTACGACAGCTCCATCACAGCGAAGCATGGCAACTTTGGGATCAAGGCCCCTGCATTTGATCTCCGCAATCACTGTTTTCAGGAATTGTTCTGTAACTGGCAGGAGCTGGGCATTGAGGTAAGCTGTTACTCCTCGCTCATAAGCTCCCAGGGCTTGAGCAAGTTCATGCCCGCAAACAACAGGCTTGCCAGTGAGTTCCTGAATCAGGATTTTTACCCTCAATTCATGGTCAGGATTTCGCACGCTAAAGTAGGAGGAAACTGCAAATGCAGATACTCTATCCTTTATTTTTAGTACGAAATCTTCTACTGCTGAGAACTCAAGAGGCATAACTTCCTCCCCGCTATTGTCATGCCCTCCCTGTACTATTATAAAGTTTTCAATCTGAGAATATTCAGGCAGCTCGTAATTTCCTATAAGAATTAAGCCTACAGGATACCCTGTATTTTCAAGTATTGTATTAGTCGCAAGTGTGGTTGAAACCGAGACAACAGTTACATTTTTTAGTTTTTCCTGGTCAAGCCCATCAATTGATTTCCTGATTCCTTCAAGAGGGTCGGGATAAGTTGTAAGGGCTTTATTTGAGTCTAAAATTATTCCATCCGATCTCCGGATCAAAACCGAATCAGTATATGTACCCCCGGCATCAATGCCAAGTCCGTATTCCATTTTTACTTCTCCTCATTAAAACTTGTATTCTGTCTGTAATTTCGCATTACGGCCAGTAAATCATATTTAATTCTAATTTTTATTTTCCTGCTTTGCTTTTTCCCCTTTTTCTCCTGCCTTTCCGTGTGCTTTAGATCCACATAACGTCAGGAGGCAAATAACTATTCAGAATAACCCAGGTTTTCTAAATTTCGAGATTTTCTTGAAAACTAATACGAATTGTAAATAGTAAGCACATTTATGAGAGTAGAGAAAACAGAGGAAGTAAATGGAGCAGAATTTTAAGAGTATATAAAAAGTATACCTATAGCCTGCCACAATAAATAGTCTTTCTGTAACTGTTAAAACTCTTAAATCTGCTTCCACGATATTGATTCTCAAACTTTTGGCATTCCAATTCCCACAAAAACGAGTTTTGTTTCCACAGGGATTGTGCCCGCTTCGCTTAGAGCTATGTCTTTTTTGCTGACCTCTACCTGGACCTGGCCTTTGTCCAGTCCGGCTTCGGTCATGTATTCCATTACAAGCCTTCTGCCAAGTGCATCTGCATGTTCAAGAGCCTCAAAGTAATTTCCAAAGGTTTCTCTGCCCATAGGTGAGAACAGGAGAATAAGTCTTTTTTTGTCTTTTGTGTAGGTACTTTTAATCAGGATCTCAATCCTTTTAATGCCTTTACCCACAACTGCTCCTACAGCGTTTCCCACATCTGCATATTCAGGCACAATAACCTCGGCATCAATGAATTCTTTTAGTTCCTCAATGTACACAACTACAGGGCCTCCTATCAGCACTACAGGAAGTTTCATTTTGAACTGGGTGAATTTGCCGGTTAAAAGGATCTTTTCAAGTTCCCGGGAAGGCACCTCATTAAGGATGAAAGACATCAAGTTTAAAGCCATATTTCTTGCAACATCTTTTTTAATCTGCTTGCAGAGCTTGACATGGTCTTTCTGCGTATATCTTTCCAGGATTTTTGCGCCTATTTTGGAAGCCTCAGCATCCCAGGCTGTATACTCCCCAAGTACGTGCAAAGCATCCGTAGGGGTAAATCCTATTGCCTGGATAAGACGTTTTCTTATAAGCGCATCAAGCAGGCCTGGATATAGGGTTTTCTGGGTTTCCCAGAAGATATCATTGAGAGAGGTGGGAGAATTTCCTACCCTGTCAAAAAGTTCCTGTTCAAGTTTTCCAAGGCCTGAAGGCTCTATACCTGTTCTTATGAAAAATTTGGTAGGCTGCACGTTTTCTTCCAGGTACATGGCTCCCGGAATTCTTCCTTTTTTCAGCGTATCCAGAAACCCCGGGTATTTGACTGCTGCAACACAGAGCGGGATGACCCTTCTTGGCCCTATATTGATTTTCATGTTTTTTATCCAGATATGGCTGTCCCCGCCCATTGCAGACGTTTCCATTCGGATTGCCTTCACTTTAGTCTGCCAGCCTCCAACCGTTGCTCCCTCTGCACAAAGTTCAGGAAGTCCGTTTTCGAGCATGGAAACATCCGTACTCGTCCCTCCTACATCAATAACTGCGCAGGTCTCAAGCCCTGAGAGATAAGAAGCCCCTACAAGACTAGCTGCAGGCCCCGAAAAAATAGATTCTATC
The DNA here is from genome assembly GCA_964520335.1 of uncultured Methanosarcinales archaeon. Lineage (GTDB taxonomy): Archaea > Halobacteriota > Methanosarcinia > Methanosarcinales > Methanosarcinaceae > Methanosarcina. The sequence continues at coordinate 48,673 of CAZFNE010000001.1, forward strand.
GGCTTTTCCAGGGCTTCGTTTATGCCCACAACCGAGCCGTCACATTTGAGCATGAGAAGCCTTGCTTTCATTCCACGCCTGGTGATTTCTTCCTTAATAGAACGGATAAACTGGTTTGCAATAGGAATAAGCTGTGCGTTCAGGTATGCTGTAATCCCTCGCTCGTAAGCTCCAAGGTCAAGAGAAAGCTCATGCCCGCAAACGACAGGCTTGCCTGTGAGTTCCTGAATCCTGGATTTAACTGCCAGTTCATGGGCAGGGTTTCTGACACTGAAATAGGAAGAAACCGCAAAAGCCGAAACTTTGTCATTTACTCTATTTACAAAAGCTTCAACTGCTCCCATATCAAGGGAAACAAGCTCAGCCCCGTGATGGTCATGCCCTCCCTTTACTACGGCATGAAATTCCACGTGCATATTTTCCGGAATTTCATAATCGCCTACTAGAATTAACCCTACAGGGTAGCCATTTTTTTCTAGAATAGTATTTGTAGCGAGCGTTGTAGATACCGAAACCATTTTTACGTCTTTTAAATATTTTTCATCCAGCCCGTCTATGGAATTTTTAATTCCTTCAAGCAGGTCAGGATAGGTAGTAAGCGCCTTATTCGAATCCATCACTTTGCCATCGGAAT
>CAZFNE010000002.1:0-6181 GCA_964520335.1 uncultured Methanosarcinales archaeon
TACTCCTGAGAATTTGCCTGGTTGGGTAATCTGGCTGGTTATTATTTTTGCTATTATCTCAATTTTAGGGAAATATCTGCTGCCTGTTATTAGATCCTAATGCTAAAATCAGACCCTAATTTTTAAAAGTATCGTTATTACGTGACAAAAAATGCTAATTTACTAAATAGTGATTATATCAGAGATTAAGAAATTTAATTAGAACTAAAAATATTTTATGTTTTGATTTTTTAATTAATAAGGGGATGTCTTCGTTTTATGGTTATCTCTCTTTTTCTATATAGGATTTACGCGTTTGAGGTACAAAACCAAACACAATAGACGTTAAGATTAAACGTGAGTTTTAGACAGTTGAGTGCCTAAAGCTGCTGATTTCTCAGTCCAACCGCGTAAGTCCTACTATATTTATTCTACATTTTAATAATTATAAGACTCTAAAAGAAGCATGGGCAATAAGGAAGACCTCAAGAAAGCCCTTTACTGCCCATCAATCCGGTATTTATTCTATGCAATAACTCATGGAGAGAACATCATACTATTAATGGTAGCAACCATAAAAAATTAATTAGTAAGTATTTGAGAAAGGACGCATGTGCTTGAAAAAAGTAATTTTCTTAAATATTCTTTATCCCTTTTTAAAATCTCCTTAAATACGTTTTATCCCTGTTCAGACTAAAAACAAGTTTATTTTTTGTTTTTTTGAAGGTAAAAATGAATATGAAAATTTTTAAGTAAACAGTTTAACATGCTAACATTTAAAGTCAATAAATTCCTGTGAGATGTAATAGAAATGGAGAAAAAAGAGGAATTAGATATGAAGGCATTTTATAGAACATCAATTGGATTATGTCTCACTCTTTCTTTTATACTTATGTTTGCAGGAGCAACTACGGAACCCTGCGCAGGAAACGCAACAGATTATTATAACGGATGTAATGGGACGACATTGGGCGGAAATTCTATTGCACAGCCAGATATAAGCCCATTTGCGTATATCGCACACCCTTTTAACAATACTGTTTCTATAATTGATACCGCCAGTAACAATGTTACGGCCACTATATCTGTAGGGCAGTTCCCCGTAGGAGTCGCAGTTAATTCGAACGGAACAAAGGTATATGTAACAAACAACAACAGCAACGACGTCTATGTAATCGACTCGGCAACAAATAACGTTACAGCCATTATTCCAGTAGGAATTGGTCCTGCAGGAATTGCAGTAAGCCCTGATGGAATAAAGGTATATGTGGCGAATAATGACAGCAAAACAGTTTCCGTAATCGATACAACAGCAAACAATGTTACAGCTAATATATGTGTTGGAAACTACCCACAGGGGGTTGCAGTTACCCCGGATGGGTCAAAAGTATATGTAACCCTTCTCCGAGCCAATACCGTTTCTGTAATTGATACAGCTACAAACGACGTTATAGATACAGTGCCTGCAGGAAAGTTTCCCTTTGGAGTTGCAGTCAGTCCGGAAGGGACAAAGGTATATGTGACGAATAAAGGCGATAACACTACCTCTGTACTTGATACGGCAACAAATGAGGTTACTGACACCATACAAGTAGGAAAACGCCCTTACGGAATCACAGTCACACCAGATGGAGCAAAGGTATATGTAACGAACTTCGATATTTACGATAAGCTTGGTAACAGTATTTCTGTAATTGACACAGCTACTAACAACGTTACAGCAGTTATACCAGGAGATATTGGTGCGTACGGAATTTCAATTACACCAGACGGGAAAAAAGTATATGTAACAAATATGATCGGTACTGTCTCCGTAATTGACACAGAAACAGATAACGTTACAGCTACGATAGATGCAGGATTTATCCCTCTATCTTTTGGGCAGTTTATAGGATAAAAAAATATTTTTAATTCAGTTTTCTTAACGGCTTGTATTAAGAAAAAGGATCAATAAAGTCAGTTCGCGAGCAAGACACAGGGTAACTTAATTTGTATAAAGGGAGTTCTGGTGATTAAAGTATTAACTTACCAGAACCCTGTGTTATTATTTTTAAGTAGTGTTATAATTTTACTTTAACTACATAAAACGAATTTAGGTAGGAGTACACTAATTCTTATCAGTTATTATTTAGAACTTACGCGGTCGAACTGAGAAAAAAGTAGATTTAGGGACTCAATTGTCTAAAACACGCGTTTAATCATAACGTCTATTATATTCGGTTTTGTACCTCAACCGCGTAAGTCCTATTATTGTAGTCTATTATTGGTTTCATGCGTTTCATTAGTCTATCCATTCATAAGATTTGTAAGCTCAGGATGCTAATACCAGCCACATTTTCTCAAATAATGTCTATTTTCCTATTTTTAAGTTTAAATTTATACAGTTTATCACTGATTTAAAATAAGTTATTCTTGAGCTTAATACAATAACTGGATTAAGATATGTGAAGTCGCAAAGGCTCTATAATTTTTGAGTTAAAATAAATTAAAGACAGATTGTCGAAAAAAGAATCACAAAAAGGGATTTATAGCTCGATAGGTGGCTATCGAGCTTTAATTTAGCCATCAACGCCCAGAGCAGGATTCGAACCTGCGTTCTCCCAAAGAAGAAACGGTTTTCGAGACCGTCGCCTTACCGCTAGACTATCTGGGCATATTGTTTAAAAGTGTAAATTTTTAGATATTTTGAATATTTCTTTTTGTTTCTCTAGCTTTTAAGAGGTTAATGGATATCTTTTCTATCTTATATAATTTATTATCATTTGTATCTACTTTAAAAATCGAATAATGAACTCTGGCCGTCCGAATTATACAGGATTTCTTTTTCTTTATTTTTTGTGGTTTCTTCTGTCCCTTGTTTTATTGCTTCATCTGTTTCATTTATTCCCTGCACGGCTTTATCCATTTTTGATTTTTTTGCCTTTTTTAAACTTGAATCTGTGGATTTTGTTTTCTTCCTGATTCCTTTTGCCTGCTGTTCGAGTTCTTTTGTTTTCTTATCTTTTTCTTCTTTGGCAGGTTTTTTATTTTTCTTTTTTCCGGAATTCATTTTTTCCAGATCTGATAAGGAGAGCTGTCCGCCCTGTCTGGGATTTTCGACTCTTAAAGCTTCAGGCAATTCGAGCCAGCCGTACTGCCCTCCTCCTCCAGGACGAATTCTCACATTGCCCTGCCGGAATGCTAAAATAGCATTAACTATCCTGTCGTCCTTAACTATTTCCAGTGCTTCAGGTTCGGCATAAATAAGGGCTTCAACTTCGTTTCCAAAATGATTTACAAGGGTATTCCAGGCTGATTGAACCCCTTTCGTCTGGACGCTTGCATGGCCAAGAGCCATCTGGATTATCTCTGCAAGCGGGATCAGATGGAGATAGGGAGGGCGATGTTCAGGGTGCTTTGGTTCTTTATAATCTGCAAGTTCATTAATCCTATCTATTACCCCTTTTTTAATTATTCCCCCGCATACGGTACATCGCCATTTATTCTCAACTGCTTCGGATATTGAATATTGAGTATAACAATTAATACAGGCTGAGCGGTTATATTTGCCTTCTTCGGGGAAAAAACCAACATTAAGAGTTGCTTTATATCCCTGCTCTCTAAGGATTGCTTTTTTCAAACCTTCAAAAGTAGGCTCAGGCATCTCAAATTGTGTGAACTCTCTTGCAAGTTTATTGGTTGAAGGAGAATGGGCGTCAGAATTTGTAAGAAAAGTCAGGCGATGCAGCTCTTCAATCCGGTCTGCATAATCGCTGTCTGCACTCAGGCCAAGCTCGATGAAAGAAATGTAGGCAGTCAGGTCTCCATAACAGCTTTTAAGAGAATCGTGATATCCGAAAATTGCCGTCCAGGGGGTAAATGCATGGCAAGGTCCTATAAGAGCTCCGAGATCTTTTGCAATTTCCGCAATTTCGACCCCGTCAAGTTTTAGATTCGGGCGGCCGTCTGACTCCAGGTTTCCAAAAGGAGAAATGCGTTCTACCAGTTCTTCGGCCTTTGAAATTGAAGGTAAAATTAGAAGATGGTGGACACGTTTATTGTCCTCTATTTCAGTAGTTGGGATGAAGCAGATATTGTCAAATCTGATTTCTTCGTCTGAAATTGAGACTTTTTTGATTTCCTCAAGCCACTTCGGATGTGTGCAGTCAGCAGTCCCGAGTAATTCTATACCTTTTCTTGCGGCTTCCCTGGCAATGGTAGGAAGCTCCATTTTCCTGGAAGAGGCCATAGAATATTTTGAATGGAGATGGAGGTCCGTATTGACTTTCATTTCCTTCCCTTTACCAGAGCTTGTTTATAAATTAAAAAATAATAAAGCTAAACTTCTTATTTGCTTCTAATCTAATTCTTATTTTCATCAATTTATCTTTTAATTTATATTATTACAATAAAATGTAATCCAATATAATAAAATATAATAAAACATATTGCATTTATTCTATTGTATTTATTATATTGTTTTACATGTTTTACATTGTAACTTTGCTCAGCATCAGCCTTTTAGCCTATATACCTCAGGTCTTCTTCAGTTGGTTTGATTTCTGGAAGGTTTTGCTGTTCTTCTTTTTCCTTCAGCTTTTCCAGAATACTTTCCATTTCTTCGGCTTTCTTCTGTAGGGAATCTGTATTTATTTCGATTCCAAAGATTTTACAGAGCACTTTTAAAAGTGACTGGGCACTTTTAGGGTCCATCAAGTAGCCTGGAGTCATGCCCATCAGACAGGTTGCATCAATATTTCGCATCCTGCTAAATGCTATAAGCAAGCCAGATGCTCCTACAATTCCCCCGCCTGGCTCGGATTCCCTAAATTCAACTCCATACTGTTTAATTTCTTCTATTAATTGGGTATTGTTAGCAACCCCAAGTACAGTATCTTCTGAAGTGAGTTTGCCGGTAGGGTATCCACCGAGTGTATAAATCCTGCCCACACCTAATTCTTCTGCAATATCAAGGTAAAGAGAACATAATTCGTAGTGTCCCTGGGAAGTAGTACTCTGATGGTCTCCAACAAGTAGGAGGATATCGTATCCGTTTGCTTTCCCGTGGTGTATTGTATTACTGACAGGACGAACAGTACAATCTTTATTGACGAGAACCTGAGGAGGAAAATGCGGGGAATATATTTCCATAAGCTTTTCAGCCTTAAGCTCATCAATCAGATGTTCTGTCACTAATTTGCCTACGAGCCCTACTCCTGGAAGCCCTACTATAAGTACAGGGTTTTTAAGTTCAGGTTTTTCTTTCAAGCGGACAAGTGTACTTTGTTGCATAAAAATCCCTTACCTTTTCTTTGCTAATCTGCGGTACTTACCATAAGGGTCCTGAGGAGAAAAGCGGGCCGGAATTGCAGGAGAAGTTACCCCTCCGCAAGCCGGACATTTTTCCCTTAAGGTGTACCTACCGCAATTTTTGCATTTGCGGATTTTCTGTCCCAAAGGGCATCACGCCTTTGCTGATTCTATATGCCGCTTGAATGTCCCATGCCCGCCAATTTTGGAAATAGTATCTACTGCTGTCTGGGCAGATTTTTTAAGGACTGATTCGGCTTTTTTGTAATCCGGGGCTATAACTTTAATCCTGTATCTTGGAGCCCCTGTATAGCTTATTTCAAGCCTGACATCTTTTCCGTCCACATCGCTGATGGAGTTTGCAGCGGTCAGGGCCTGCTTTATAACCTCTATGCCGTTAGGAAGATTGCAGGTCAGGTCTACATATCCTGCAATATCTACAAAGGGCAGTTTGATGTTTTCTCCTGCAATCTTAATAATACTCTTTAAGTATTTTTTATTGGCCTTAATTCCTTTAAAAGCTTTTTCGCCTTCAATAGCAGCTTCTTCAAAGGCAGAGTATGCACTTCCAAACTCTTCTACAAGTTTCTGGTGCAAAGCTTGCAGGGTATCTTCATCGGTTTTAGTTTCTTCAGCCACGAACTGGAGCCATTTGGTGGCCTTTTGCTCATTTTTCCATTCCTGGATTTTGGCGCGTCTCTGGTGCTCATTAACGTCTTTCAGTGAAAGGTCAATGTGGCCACGGGAAGGGTCCACGTTCAGAACTTTGCAGACTATCTTCTGCCCTTCCCTTACATAGTCCCTTACGTACTTGACCCAGCCTGCTTTGATTTCGGAGATATGGATAAAACCTTCTCTCCCTCCGAATTCCTCAAGCTCGACATAGGCTCCGAAATCCGTTACATTCTTTACA
>CAZFNE010000002.1:6191-39076 GCA_964520335.1 uncultured Methanosarcinales archaeon
GTGCCTTTACCTATCCGGTTATTCAAGCACTTCCAGAATATGAGTTGTAATTGTTGATTTTCCACCCGTTGGTTCGGCAAGGGTCCTTCCGCAGACAACGCAGGTAATTTTACGGCTGGCGCTTCCGAAGATAATCTGTTCGTTTTCGCAGTCGTTGCACTTTACGCGCAGAAACCTGCTTTTTGGCCTCTGAATATAATCTACCATTTTATCTTACTCCTTGAACTCGAACTTTTTTGCCCTGAAACAGGGTCTCTGGTGAGCTTTCTTACATACAGTACAGCGGTACCTGAGCCAGATGCGCTTTGTGGGTTTATCGCCACCGGGCACCTTTGAGAATTTTCCGCTGTTTCCTATACCCTGCTGTCTTTTCTTCTGCCTTGCAATGTGAGTCATAGAGGAAGCCTGACCCTTTTTGACCCTTTCGACAACAGTTTCCTGATGGGTCTTACAGAACGGGCAGTAAGTTCTGAACCGCTTTGGAATTTTCATTCTTTACACCTTTTTAATGATTATTGGTATTCTGAGCCTGCTCTGGCTTTTGCAGACAGGCAGATTTATTTGATATAATTTTTTACTTATTATGATTTGATCAAAATTGCTCAATAAAACCAAGTTTAATCTAATTTCTTTAATTTTAATATACGTATGGCGCTTACGTATACAGTGATAATTTCGGGAAGTTCTTATTTGGGAAGCCTTTGATTAGATGAACTTGAAATTTTCAGACCTTTCTTCGATGCTATCAGTCAGATACTGTATTTTAATCCGATCTCCATAACCAGTATCGATGACAAGGTCAGAGCATGCTAACAAGGTTAAGCTACACAAATATAGCTACCTGTATATATACTAATCCTATCCCTGGACAATACTGTAATTTCCAAATCAATAGATAAACGAATAAACTGAAGAATAACCGTTCAAAATTATTCAAATTTATTCAAATTTATTCAGGATTGTTCAAGATCATCCTATTTTGCACAAGGTGAGCTGTCATAATTTGAGATTCCCAGTGCGTGCCTGTAGAAGATCCGGTAAACTTTCAAGCTAAAACTTCTTTTGTAGTTAGTTGAATTTAGTCAGGTTTCTCAGGCCGTTTTTCAATCAGAGATTTCTAAAATTAATTTTCACAAAATGATTTCCAGGGATTAGGGCAGTAAATTCTTCTCTGGGCTTTCGTGCCCAACAATTAACTTAGCAGCATTACGTTTTATCAGCCCTGATGCATTCAACTGGGGCAAAACAACAACTTCCTCAGCGTTAACTGTATAATTCCTGCCATCTGCGCCTGTAAAGGTCGGCAAATCCTTGAGTATGCGCACAACAACGTATTCCTCATTTATATTATTTTTGCCCTGTTCATCTCCCAGGCCCTGTGCTGTTACTCCCATAGCTTCATTTGTTAAATTCAGATTTTCTGAATTTATGGCTGCCACAGATATTGGAACTGGAATTGCTATCCGCTTTCTGATCCCAGTATCTTCTTTATGATTAGAAACCCGCTCTGTTCCTCCTATTTGAGGCCAGGCTGCCATTTTTGCGGTGTCAGGATAAAGAATTCGACCTAAAAGCTCTATTTTTGCAGCTTCAATCGCCTGGAGCACGACGTCGTAAAGTTTTTTTTCTATGGGCAGCAGTTTTTCTATATCTTTAGAAATTGGTTTATTTGCATGAGACTGGTTGGTTGCCCTGGTAATTACTTTTCCTATCCGCTTCATAAAAATTGTCTCAAGGTCAGAAAGGGCTCTCTCATGCTCATCGCGAAGCATCCTGGATTCCGGAGAACGGGCATTATTAATTTTTGCAATCTCCTTCTCAAGCTCCCGGATATATTTCTCGGCTTCCAGGTAAAAATCAGCCGGAATCATCTTTAAGGTCTGGTTTTTTTCTTTATACAGGGTTTGGCTGATTTCTTCTATGTCCATACTCCGCAACACCTCTGCAAATCAAATATACTGCTGCATACTCAGGAACTTCCTGTATACCCTCTTCTATTTTTAAATCCTTACCCTTCAACTGTACTGAAAATGGTTTTGAGACCGTTATTTTTGTTTCCCTTTCGCCAAAGACAACTGCATCCTCTAGTGGGTCGAATTCCTCTAATTCTGATAAGGCAATCTTCTTTACTGCCATTCCCGACCCGCCATGCAAAGTCCCGGGCACCCTGATCAGACGTTTGATGTCCGCGGTCACAGGTTCGTCAACACTGGCCCCGAATCTTTGCAGGAAATCCTCAAGAGACTCTCTCATAAAATAGGCTGCAATATCCTTAAAGTTTCTCACATCAAAATCAAGCCTTCCTTTCTCAAGGATATCCTTTAAGCCAATTTCGCCTCTCGTGATATTGATCAGTTTTTTAATTGAAGTATCTCCAACTTTCTCAAACCTGCGGAATTCAGGAAACATATCTTTTTTGTATTTTTTTGTACACTCATTTTTCATATAATCCGTAAGATAGATTGCAATTCTTTTGCCCCAGCCTGAATCATAGCCCACCAGTGTACATTTCATGGGAATATTTTTCATTCCCTTGAAAGTTTTTGTGCCTGCACCAAAATCTCCGTCCATTGCAACTTCTCTAAAGAAATATTTAAAATCAATATCCTTGCCACTGACATAATTTACTATTTCCCTTCTTTCCGCACTTTGAAGAGCCAGCACTTTAGGACTCATAATATGAAAGTGATACCCTCGCCCTCCGGAAAACACCAGCTCGATTTCCTGCTCTGAAAACCCGAAATCGTCCAGAAGAAAATCCAGAAGCTTGAAACTTTCCTTTTTTACAAGCTCCAGCATATCTGAATAATTTCTCGGTGCATTTGGCAGGTGGTCTGCGTCAAGGTCAAAAATAAGCTCTGCCCCAAGCCAGTTTTTCTCATTCATTTTCCTGGCATCAGGATATTCGTAATAAGCGGTTGAGTTGTAAACATGCGCAGGAGCCATTCCATAAAGGTAGTCCAGCGCTTCTCCTGGCGAGCCAAAAGCCTTGTGCCTGTGCATCATTTTTTCCGGCATATCATCGTAAAAGACAAAGGCCCACTCTCTGTTAGGCAGGTGGTCAGGAAGGCCTATTTCGGCATTTTTGTAATAATTCTGAAAGCGGGATTTCAAAAAGCGGGCGGTTCGGCTGTCCATGGTTTCGAAACTTTCTGGGATTTTGGATCTTTTGCTAGGGTTTTTTGTTCGGTTTTTCTAAGATAGATTAATCTCATATTTTACTTTTGTTTATACGACTTTTACTGAATAACTTAATAGTCAACCTGGATAAAAGAATAAATCCTTTGAATTTTGCTAAGAAAGACTCCGACTTTATTTTGAGCCTTTCAATTTATAAATTCGAGAAAACAGCTATAGGGGAACAAAGTAAATTCAAGAAAACGTGGGATGATAGAAAAAATCTCACTAATTCTCTTCAGTAATATTATATTTATTAGGATACTTAGAAATGATTCCTTTGTATATAATTCCTTAATACATACCATAATCAAACAATGATAGTAAATTAGTCAGGGGGGGAATTCTATGGAATATAAGGTTAGCATTAAAAGTTACATTCACACTGTTCGCAGCTATTTGAAAAAAGAAGAAACAGGAGACTCTGATTTCCTGAATAGCCCTGTAGATTCAGGAATTCCCGTAGCTTTTACCAGCCCTTCAACAGGTGTGGAATTCGTAGAAATTCCAGCAGGAGAATTTGAGATGGGCTCGTCTTTTAATGAAATGGGAAGATCGGATTCTGAATCTCCCATTCATAAGGTGACTATAAAAAAAGCTTTCTTACTTGGGAAGACTCCTGTCACACAAAATCAATGGAAGAAGATAATGGGCAGTGATTTTTCTTATTTTAAAGGTGACAATCGCCCTGTTGAAATGGTTTCCTGGGAAGATATCCAGCAGTTCCTGGCAAAATTAAATGAAAAAGAAGCCACAGATAAATATCGTTTGCCATCAGAATCTGAATGGGAATATGCCTGCAGAGCAGGCACTCAAACAAAGCATTTCTTTGGAAACGACCTGCTCGAACTTGATGAATATGCCTGGTATACTGAAAACTCAGGCTGCAAAACTCACCCTGTTGCTCAAAAAAAACCAAACGCCTGGGGCCTCTATGATATGTATGGGAATGTTTGGGAATGGGTTTCTGATGAATTTCATGAAAATTATAATGGCGCCCCTCAGGATGGAGCTTCATGGCAAGACGGAACTATTTCGGATAAAGTTTCTCGTGGAGGAAGCTGGTTCTGTACTTCTGGATTCTGCCGTTCAGCCAGCCGTTTTAAACGCAATCCCGAAAGCAAAATCGGAAATTTGGGATTCCGCCTTTTAAGGGAATTTTAATCTTTATTTTTTCTCTTATTTCTGTATAATCTGTGTTCTTTTTATTTTAAGACCTCTTGAGTGAAGCGAAAAGGACTCGTACTCCTGAATAAGAACTTGGAAAGGAAACTGGAGATCACAATTTAGGAAGAGACATCTAGGGCCAAAGAACCTATATTTCTGTGTATGCATACACAGATACATGGGTACAAAGACACTTTCAATCAGAGACGAGACATATACCCAGCTAAAAGACGCGAAACTGGAAGGAGAAAGTTTCAGTGACGTTATTGATCGCCTTCTCAGGAAAAAGAAGGGAATCTATCAGGTTATTTTGGTGCACTGAAAGATAAAGAATTTTTAGAGGGGTTAGATGAAGATTCCAGAAAAATCAGGGAACTTTCGAGGCTCAGGACATAATAATACTTGACATCTGAAACACTTAAGAAATATAAAAGTCAAAAATCCAATATACATCCTATAAACGTGAATTTAGTGTTTTTTATTTCTTTATTTGGTTCTGTCTTATTGTTTTCTAACTGCTGAAACCTCGTTTTATATATACAACAAGCTACACTCCGACCAAGTAACGAACAGATTAAGCAAGGTATCACAGCCACCTTATTTTTATTCTAAACTTATCCCTGAACCGATTTTAAGTCCTCTTGAGAGAAGCAAAAGTTGCATGTTATAAAATTAGTCTGCTTGAGCGAGCAAAGCGAGCGAAACAGACCCCGTGCTCCCGAAGCGGAACTCGGGAGACGGGACTCGGGTAGAACAAAGACTTATAGGAAAAGCCTCTATTATATCAACTTCATGAAAGAAGATATGTCGAGTGCGGACGTTGCTGCAGTTGTTGCCGAGCTGTCGGGAGGTCCGAAGTCTATTCTAGATGCGAAAATCGGGAAGATTTATCAGCCAACGAATGGAGAAATTCGCATCAACCTTTACGTTTTTCATCAAGGTAGAGACAACCTGATTATTGAGGCCGGGAAGCGCATCCATTTAAGTAAACATTTCCGAGCAAGCCCTGAGCTTCCACAGGCTTTTCCAATGCTGCTTCGAAAATACCTGATGGGAGGCAGGATTGTATCTGTAGAGCAGCATGATTTTGACAGGATTGTGAAGATTGGGATTGAGAGAGGAGGAGTCAGGAGTAACCTTATTGTAGAGCTATTTGCTCGGGGGAACGTGCTTATTGTTGATTCCGAAAACCGAATTATTCTGCCTATGAATCCTGTTACTCTGAAGGATAGGCGGCTAAGAAGTGGGGAAATTTACGAGCTTCCGGAAGCGCAGATGAGCCCAATAGAAGCCGAAGCTTCAGATTTAATGGAGGCTTTTTCCAAATCTACTGCTGATGTTGTAAGGACAATTGCTACAAGATTTAATCTCGGGGGAGTTCTGGCTGAAGAAGTTTGTGCACGGGCTGGAGTTGATAAATCGAAGTCGGCAAGAGAAGCAGGTGAAGAAGATGCTGTAAAGCTGGCAGATGCCATGCGGGATCTTTTTTCTCCTCTTATTAAGGCCAGAGCTGCTTGTAATTTAGATTTTAATCCTGAAATTCTTGCAATCGAACAGGTAGAGGCTAATACTGATACTGAAAATGGGGTTGTAACGGAAAATGGGGATGAGGCTGAGTTTGAAGCTGAAATCAAACCTGAAGCAGGAATTTCCGGGATTGAAGAAAATTTAATTGATAAAGAAACCCAGATACAAAATGAAGCTGAAGCTCCAAAACTTAAGCCTCATCATGTGAAAAAAGAGATCAATGGGAAGTTAGAAACTTTTGATGTGCTTCCTTTTGAGCTTATTCGTTATTCTGGATTCGAAAAAGAATATTTTGATTCTTTTAATACGGCTCTTGATGAGTTTTTCGGGAAAAAAGCCCTTGAACAGGTCGCAGAGGTAAAGGCGGCTGAGAAAAAGGAAAAAACTCTTGGGGTTTTTGAAAGGCGGTTACTCCAGCAGGAAGAAAGCCTTAAGAAATTCGAAAAGGAAATAGAGAAAAATAATGCAATTGCAGAAATCGTCTATGCCAATTATCAGCCTATAGAAGAACTTTTTTCCGTACTGAACGGGGCAAGGGCAAAAGGATACTCCTGGGACGAGATCCGGGAGATCCTGAAACAGGCTAAAAAGAGCGTGCCTGCTGCGCAAAAAATTACGAATATAGATGCAAAGACAGGGACTGTAACTACTGAACTTGATGGGAAAAATATCAGTCTTGATATTCGGAAAACGGTACCGCAGAATGCTCAGGAATACTATGAGAAGGTTAAAAAATTCAGCAAAAAAAGGGAAGGAGCACTAAGGGCTATTGAAGATACGAAAAAAGCAATGGAGAAAAAGGCTGCTGCAAAGGCTTCAAAGGCCGGGAAAAAGCTTCAGGCTTCGAGGAAAAAACACTGGTACGACAGGTTCAGGTGGTTCGTATCTTCAGATGGTTTTCTTGTTGTGGGCGGCAGGGATGCAGATACGAATGAAGAAATTTTCAAAAAGTACATAGAAAAGAGGGATATTGTTTTTCATACCCAGACACCCGGAGCTCCTTTAACAGTTGTCAAAACCGGGGGAAAAGAAATTCCCGAATCCACCCTTGAAGAAGTTGCACAGTTTGCAGTTTCCTATTCCAGCCTCTGGAAAGCAGGGTATTTCAGTGGTGATTGCTACTGGGTAAAAGCTGAACAGGTGACAAAAACTCCGGAATCAGGGGAATATCTCAGGAAGGGAGCTTTTATCATTCGTGGGGAAAGAAATTACTTCAAAGATGTTCCTCTGGGGATTTCAGTCGGGCTCGAACTCAAAGAAGAAACAAGAGTAATCGGGGGGCCTTCCTTATCTGTCCGCAAATATGCGGATTATATTCTCGAATTGGCTCCAGGGGGCTTTAACCAGAATGATATCTCAAAAAAGATCTATAGAATTTATGCTGACGAACTTGGTGACCCTCGTTTTGTAAAGCAAATTGCATCCCCTGACCAGATTGCAATGATGATTCCACCTGGGGAATCGGATTTAAAGAGCCAGAAGCCGGAAAGAAAAGGTCAGGAAACCAGGCTTGAACATGAAAATAATAAGTCTCTGGAGTTTGAAACCGGATCAGAAGTCGAATTTGAAGAAGAATTTGAAAAAGATTCAGAAAAACAGTAATGGATGAAGAAGTCAATGTCATAAAGAATTAATAAAGATTTAATAATATTAATAATAATTAAAATGCGTGGGGCAAAGAAGGTATGAGAGTTACAAACCGCTCGCTTAAAGGAAGGGAAGGAGAGATTGCAGTAACAGTTGAGACTCTTGATGATCTCTGGCACCTGAAATATATAATTGAAAAAGGAGACCTGGTCTTTGCTCTCACTAAAAGGAAAGCCGATACTTCGAGCGATAAAATCCGCCCTGAAAAAGTCGAGAAAATAAAAGTCAGGCTTGGAATCCGGGTTGAAGAAATGGAATTTCACAAGTTTGCAAATAGGCTTCGAATTCATGGGCCTATAGAACACGGGATGGACACAGGCTCCTACCATACTCTAAACGTTGAGATAGGAACTAATCTTTCAATTATCAAGGAGCACTGGAAAAATGACCAGTTCCAGAGAATCCAGGACGCAGAAGAAGCTTCCAAACGCCCCAAAGTTGTTATTGTGGCAGTAGAGGAAGGAGATGCTGACATAGGTTTTGTCCATCATTACGGGATCGAAATCTATTCCCATATCCGGCAGTCTTCAGGGAAAAGGGAAACCAGCCTGAGAAATGAATTTTTCAAGGAAATTGTTGACCAATTGCGAAATGCAGTTCCTGAAGATGCATCCATAGTCATTGCAGGGCCAGGCTTTACTAAGGACGATTTCTTGAAGTATTTCCAGGAAATCGAAGCTGGGCTTGCTTCAAAGGCACTTACGGAAGATACTTCAATGATAGGGATGTCCGGGTTTCAGGAAGTACTTCGCAGGGGAGCAGTCGACAGGATTATGCAGGAGTCTAGAATTGCCCGGGAATCTGCCCTTATGGAAGATTTGATTCGGGAAATCTCAATGGACGGAAAAGCCGCATACGGGCTTGCAGATGTAAAGAATGCTCTGGATTATGGGGCAATTGATACTCTTTTGATTGCAGATGAAACCCTTCGGGAAGGAAGGGAAAAGGGAGAAGATATCGACAGGCTCTTAATGGAAGTTGAACAGGCCCAGGGAAAAGTTGTAGTTTTTAGCACGGCATTTGAGCCTGGAGAAAAACTTCATAAGCTTGGAGGAATTGCAGCTGTACTCCGGTTCAAAGTATAAGAGCAACATCTTTTTTTAATCTTTTCTTTTTCATTCTTTATTCTCTATTCTTTTTATTGTTTTTTATTCTCTCTTTTCCTTTTTTTCTCTTCTATTTTTCATTATCTATTCTTTCTTCTTTATTTTTAAGTATTTTTTTATTCCTATCCTTAGTCTTTTTTTATTTATTTTTCTTGCCTTATTTTTATTATCCTCTCGTTCTATCCCCTTAACTTTATTATTTACTATTTTTATCTTTTAATTTCTTAATTTTTAGCCCCTTATAATTAAACAAAAATTTAGTTTCTTATTACTTAATTTGTTTATTAGCTGGAAATTTATCTTTAATTGTTATTTTCCTCTTATTCTTTAACTCAGAAGTTTTATTTTTATTATTTTATGTTTTACATTTTATTATTCATGGTTTCTATAGTTAAAATTAGTAAGATTTATTAACTTCTTAGGTTCATTTGGTGTTACTTAAAGGCACATTTATATGAATTGTTGCCTCCATGTTAGTTTAGTTTGTGATTTAATGCATAAATGATGGAGAGAGAGTGAGAATATCTTATGAAACCCTATATTAAGAAATTCTTCATGTCACTTCTTACGGTATTTTTTATTTTTTTAATGCTTGCACCTTCGGGATTTGCTGCCCCTCCCGGGCCGGTTATCCGGGGTTTATCTTTTGATACGAATGAAACCTCAGTTGACAGCTTCATCTGGAACGCCACTACTTTCGGAGCATTTAACTATCCGGTAAATAAACACAAGGATTTTGTTGCTTCTGAGAACTGGTGGGGAGAACGTCTTCAGTATGTTGAAAAAGACGGCAAGAATGAACTTGGGAAAGACAATCCAGGAAATCATGTGATCGGGGAAGATGAGCTTGTCTATACAACCCGACAATTCTCAAACAAATATGAAATGGTTTCCGAACTTGAGTTGAATGCGAATACAACCCCTTCAGAGCTGGGCGGAATGTTTTTCTACAAGCTTGCCTGGTTTGGGAAACCATATGTTACAGTTGAAAATGAGGCTACCCAGCTTGCCAATACTGTAATAAGTCAGGCAGAAGATGAGAAAAAGGAGCTTAAGACAGGAGAGACCTGGCATCTTGGGAAAAATTATTCTCTTACAGTTCATCAGGTAGATGTCGACGGGAAAAAAGTCTGGTTTACATTGTATAAGAATGGAACAGAGCTTGACTCAGGCATTGTGAATGCAAATGGAACTGTCAGCGATAAAACATTTACTGCGACTGCGGACTTTGGAGATAGAAAGGACCAGTTATACTTCATTACATATGTAGATTCGGTTTTTGTAAGCGCTAACGATGCTTTTGCAGTCTTAAAATATACCTGGCTAATTGACAAAGATGATGTAATCGTTATTAAAAAAGGTGATGAATATCAGGGGATGGAAGTAATAGAAACTTCTAAAGATGGAATTGTCCTTGCAAATAAAGAAGAAATCACCCTGGACCTTGACAAAGATGTAAAGAATTACTTCACGGATTCCTGGTATTTCCAGACATCGGATGCTGGAAAAGGAAGCACTTCTCCGCAGGGTTATGTTATTTATCCTGCTGTTGATATTGTCCTTGAGAATAAAACCAGTGCTGGACCTGCTGCAAGCCTCATACCTACAAAAAGTTTAGAACCTGAAAAAGAAGCAAATTTAACGGAATCTAATTCGAGTCAAATAAATGTAACCGGAAATAATGCAGAAGTAAATGTAACAGAAACAACTTCCAAGCTTACAAATACTGAAGTTGACGCCAATAAATCTGCTCCTAATATTCAGAGCTCCTTTGCAAATTCTAACATCGACAATAACAAACCTGAAAAAGGAAGTCAAGAAAACGCTTCTGTAAAAGCTCCCGGCTTTGAAGTGGTTATGGGGATAATTGGAATCATTCTTTGTAGGGGTATTGTGCTAAAAAGGAAAAACTAACCAGGAAAGGAATAAAAACAATTTACATACTTTAAAGGGCTTAGAGTAACAAGAAAATTATCCCTTAAAAGGGTTAAAACCCTTTTATTCCTTTTTTTACTGTATCCAAATAATTAATGTTTTTATTTTAATTTTAATCCAATTTTATTTTGTTTTTATATAAATTAATATTAATATTTCGAAAAGGCTTAATTAACGTTACTCTAATTCGATTTGGCTTAATTGTTTGTCTAATTTTTTAGTTTGATTAATTCGATTTAATCTATTCTGGTTAATCTTATTTATTTTGCCTTTTCTCTATTTTATTTAATTTACAAATTAATTTACATTTAAATAATTCATTTAAATTAAGAGTAGAGCAATAAACCCACTTAAAAAGATTCCATCAAAGGTTCCTGCTCCTCCTATACTTGCAACAGGTGCGCCCAGATCTCTAATCTTGCCGAGGTTTAAAAGATCGGCTCCTATAAGGGTTCCCAGGACTCCTCCCACATAAGCGGTAATTACCCTGCACTCTTCTGCCGGGCAGCCCGGAATTTGAATAAAATACGTCAAAAGGATCGCGGCGACTACTGCTACCAGAGGAGGAATAAGAGCCGGAGTTGCTATGCCTATCCCGCGAATTGGCTTTGCAACGGAATAGGTTATAAGCGCAACTATTAAGACTCCTGCTGCTGCTATATAAATTGATTCAGGGAATTTTATGAGTAGATAGGCAGAAATAAGAAGGGGAATGATTGCTCCTCCCACATTAATAGCCAGGACGGTTTCATTTTTGGTTATACGTTTCACCGGCACCTTATAAGAAATCCCAAAAACACGGACGTAGTTTTCTTTTACTACCGGGGTTTCGGAGCGAAGAGTGGCCAGAGGAATATTTATCCCACTTCCAACCAGGGAGAGCAGCAAAATAAGAAGAGCGTCTTTGGCAGAAAAGCCTATTTTCATAAAAGCTGAAAAAATAATTCCAAGGAAAAGAGATCCAAGTCCAAAAATCAAAATTATTATTAAAATAATTAAAAATGTCAGGCTAAATGGAATGTAAAAAAGATGCCTACTCATAAAACCCCTCTTTTTCCCTCACCTATTCTTATATTCTTTTTGTTAATTTTCCACTCGTTATTTTCTACTTATTTCCTTTTAATTTATTTCTGGTATCCTATATGTGATCATATCTGCGCTTATTTTTTCTCAAGCGCATCTAGATCTTTAATCCCTTTGTAGAGAATAGATATTTTTCTTTTTCTCATATACCTTAAAGTTTTTAATATAGTTAAGGTTTTTTGAGCTGGGCATAGACTTAGTTTCAAAAAAATTCGATAAATTAAGGATAAATTTAAAAGGAAAAATTTAATAATTCTTTATTAATGTCAATTATAATAAATCATTAATAATTTTTAGATTTACAGCATGTAGTTGCTGGTTTTAAGCCTTCCATGCAGATCGTTTCTTTTGCATCTTTATATACTCTGAGTACCCCGCCTGACTCTGATATTGTAACTGCAATTGCAACCGTGTCTCTGCTGATTGCGGCTGCCGAAACGTGCCGTCCCCCAAGCCCTTTTTCTATATCGATATGTTTCCCATCGACATCAAGATACCTGCCTGCCGCTCGGATGAGGCCTGAATCATCCACTATAAAAACCCCGTCTAATTGGGCAAATTCCTTTATAGATTCCCAGTTTCTCCTGTCAAGGATATTTCGGGAAGCTTTATCATGTCCCTCATAAGGGTTAATTATTATCTGATGGGAGCGTTTCATGACTTCATCTGAATCTCCAACAATAAAGGCCGCTCCGATTTTTTTCCCTTCCCTGCCTGCCAGGGCAATATCAAAAGAGATCTTCAGAACTGCACTCATTACTTCGGGTTTAACTCTTTCCTGACATTCTTGCATGGCTCTTATAAGGGGATTCTCATCAAGGGAATGTACAACAATTGAGATTGAGCCCCGGGCTTCAATAACTCCCACTACAATCCCGCTTTTAAGTTCTCTCAGCACGTATTCTATTGCAGCAGCCTGCTGCAAATGATCAGAATTTCCTGCAGCCTCCCTGGTAATCTGATCCCCAAGCTCTTTCAGAGGATTCTTTCCATCTTTCCCAGTGGCTACCAGATGGTCTATAATGCTTCTTGGGCGCATGGAGATATAATAAACCGGAATGCCTCCAGTTTCGATCCCCTCAAAACTTAACTCCCCAGAAACCATTATTGCGGCAGCATGTAGTTCGATAGAAATACTGGCTGCTGTTTCTGCGATAATACGTGCCTTATCCATGTGCTCCACCGCTATTTATTATCCTTTATTTGCGGTTTTGTTTTTTTGTTTTTAGGTTAATAGTATTTGTTTAAACTAATGCTATTTTCTTAATTTAGTTTTTTTATTTTTAATGGATTCTTTTCCGGTTAACGCAATTCCCTAAGGTTAACATTAGTAATAACTTTATAAATAGTTACGCTTATTTTTCTTCTAGTTATATCTGGTATATTATAATTACTCTGTAAGCGCTTCAATATCAAAAAATTTCTACTTTTGTACCTTTTTTTCATTTTTTCTTTCCAGTTTCTCTTTTTTGAATTGTTATTTTAAGGTTTACAATTTTTTATCAAAAAATGGATGTAATTTTTATAACAACGTGTAGGAAGCTTTTTGTGTTTGTTTATTTTATTTTGATTGGTGAAAATTTTGATCAGGACATTTATTGCAGTAGAGTTGGACCCGGGGTTTGCTGAACAAATCCAAGAGCTTCAGGAAAAATTTTCCGGCTTTAACCTGAAATTTGTAGCCTCTGAACTTGTCCACGTCACTTTAAAATTTTTGGGAGATGTGAATGAATCAAGTATACCTGCCCTTTCTGCAACACTTGATTCTATAAGTGCTGAGCCTTTTGAGGCTGAAGTCAGGGGATTGGGAGTTTTCCCGAAGCCTTCGAATCCTAAGGTGCTCTGGTTAGGTATGACTGGAAATTTTAAGGCCCTGGCTGAGGAAATTGAGAATTTATTAAAGCCTTTTAACTTTGAGAAAGAAAGTAGAGATTTTACCGCCCATGCTACCCTTGCCAGAATCAAGTTTCTGGATAATGAGCAAAAAAAGGCCTTTATAAATATTCTAAGACAATTTGAAAATATCGAACTTGGAAGTATGCAGGTAAATAAGGTCGTTTTAAAGAAGAGTACACTCACTCCAAAAGGGCCTATCTATGAAACCTTACATACAGTGTATCTGGATTAAGCGCTCTTCTATTCTCTTTGATTACTCTCTTTAATTCACCCATTGTTTTTTAATTATAAACAGTTTTAAACAGTTTCTTTTCGTTCTTGTTTGTTCCTTGTGTATTCAGGCCTGAAAGACTCATTGCTCAGAGACTTCATTCTCGTACAATTTTCTTCTTTCTTCCGGCATAGATTCAATGTATTTTTTTGCTTCTTCAGGAGATACTGCTTTCAAGGTTCCGTCAGGTTCCTGGATAACCACGCCGCTTTCTGTAAGCATTTTATACCTGGCCTTTCTGACTTCTTTGTCAGGATGGCAAACAAAATGACAGTTTGAGCAAGTATATTCCATTTTATTCCCCGGGATAAGGCATATAAAAAATCCACCCTTTATCTTCGGCCTTTTTAAATAGGCATCTATAGTTCCCGGTAGTGCAGCAATAAAATCCTTATCTTCTTTGGGAATTTCAAAGCGAGCCGGAGACCAGGTAGACCATTTTCCAGACGCATTCAGGCCTGTAAGTCCTCCACAGACAAGGAAACATCGGCTGTTGCTCCTTCTTTTTCCATAAGTGAATTCTTTACCTCCAAGTGTTACAGTCACCTTCTCAACAGGGTCTACATATCCTGATGAGCAAACTGAAAGGCAGATCTTGCATTCGTCACAGTAGTTCTCTTCTTCGGGTAGAGACTCTGTTGGGATGAGTTCCGCATTCGTAACTACTGACGCCAAAACAATTGCAGATCCATATTCTTCTGTGATCACATTTCCCGAATACCCGAAATGCCCTATGCCGGAGCGAACAGCCAGGTATCTGTGGGAGATAGGGGGATGCATATCAAGCAGCCAGTTTTCCGAGTCCTGGCGGTAGACGAAATTTGCAAGCTGAGGAACAGCTTTGTACCCATACTGCTGTAGGAAGCCTGCCATTTCGAGGGCTATCCCGTTGGCAAGGGTAGTAGTGCGCACTTTATTGGTATCAAGGGACTTATGATCCTGTTTCCTGAAATATGGTTCTATAAGGTCTTGATCAAAAGCCAGTGCAAAAACGATCGCAGATTTTGCTTCTGGCAGTACATATGTCAGGTCTGTAGAGGGAGGGCCGCCTGCAAGTGTCCCGGTTGTTGCAATTCCGACTTTGAAGGCTCCAAGGGTAAGAGCCATCTCTTTTAACTCTTCAGTTAATTTTTCCATTTTCGCTTTTTCGGTTAGCTCGTATGTCTCCAATTCTTCAGTTTGCTCTTCTACTTTTGGTTCTTCGGTTTTTTCTTCCATTTACAACTCCTCAGGTTATTTCTACAAAAAATTTAATCTAGAACAATATTGCAAGGTAATTTATGTAAAAGAAAAGCTATATCTTTGACCGGCATTCAAATATACCAATTCCCTGAAGGTATAGTTTAATGACCTTCAAAAACATCTTAAAACAATTTTGACATCTTTTAAAATTAAAAACTTGAATATAAATGAACAATAAATGAACAATAAATGAATAATAAAGAACGATAAATGAACAATAACAAGAGTGAAATTTAAAACATTAAATTCTTTTATCTTTTCCTGTCTATACATTTATATATTAGCTGCATTTTCCAGGATCTATACTTTGTTGTATAAAATCAGATATAAAGTAAATATAAAATCTGCTAACATTCGAAAGTTTAAATATTATCTTCTCTAATTATGGTGCAAGCATGAATGGAGGACTACGCAATTAAAGAAGAGATCTGGATTGAAAAATACAGGCCTGTGAAGCTGGACCAGGTAGTGGGACAGGAGGAAACTATTGAACGTCTGATGTCTTATGTTAAAACGAGAAATCTGCCCCATCTTCTATTTTCAGGACCTCCAGGAGTTGGAAAAACCGCGTCTGCAGTTTCTATCGCAAGGGAGCTTTTCGGAGAAGACCTCTGGCGAGAAAACTTTACCGAACTTAATGCATCAGATGAAAGGGGTATTGACATTGTCCGGACTAAAATCAAAAACTTTGCAAAAACTGCTCCGATAGGCGGAGCTGAATTCAAGATTATCTTTCTGGATGAGGCAGATGCATTAACCTCAGATGCACAATCTGCGCTTCGGCGAACAATGGAACGCTTCAGCAGCAATTGCCGTTTTATTCTTTCCTGTAATTATTCTTCAAAAATTATAGAACCCATTCAGTCCCGTTGTGCTGTTTACAGATTCAGGAGGCTTACAGAGGAAGCCATCCGAAAAAGGCTTGAATATATTGCACAAGACCAGAATCTCTCAATAACTCCTGACGGGTATGACGCTTTAATCTATGTAGCTCAGGGGGATATGCGAAAGGCAGTTAATTCCCTTCAGGCGGCTGCTTTTATAGACCCTGAAAAGCCTATTTCCAGGGAAACCATTTACCGAACCACCGCAACTGCAAACCCTGAAGAAGTTAAAAATCTCATTGAAACTGCCTTGCTTGGAAATTTCAGGGCTGCAAGGAAGGAACTTAACCGGCTGCTTTATGAAGAAGGGCTTTCCGGAGAAGATGTTGTCGGGCAGATTTATAGAGTAATTTCGGAAATGGATAATAAGACCATTATGGATCTTGGCCTTTCTGAAAGGCGCATTGTTGATCTTGTAGACATAATTGGAGAAATTGATTTCAGGCTTACCGAAGGGGCGAGTGAAAATATCCAGTTAGAAGCTTTACTCGCACATTTTGCTCTTTTAAATGAAGATTGAGTGCGCGGGTTTTTTGCGTGAGATCTTAATTATTCTATTTTTTTTCCACAACTCTGCTTTAAAAAATTATGGTTTGGATTTTTTATCAATCCAGGCCCATTTTTAAATTTCTTTCTCTGCAATACCTTTCGAAATCTTCATATATTTTAAAAATATCAAATATATCATCAACAGAAAAAATATAAATTAATTATTATATTTTGACTCATTATGTTTTCTCCCAGCTTACTGACACCGCTTTACGGTTTATTTCTGTTATCTGGGAAGCTTCATGAATCCCTTGGTGGTTTTTAAATGGCAAAGGAAGATAAGAAAAACAAGAAAATGGTTCAGTCTAAAAAGTGTATAGGGTGCGGAATCTGTTACTCGGTTTGCCCTGTAAATACAAAACTGGTTAAAAGCGATGATTTTAACTCTGAAACCGCTGAACTTGCAGTTCGAATAATTGATGGTGCGGCAGTTATAAATGATGAATTCTGTATCCGATGCGGCGCCTGTTCAAAAAATTGTCCCATAGAATCGCTTAAATTGGTAGAATCGGAATCAGAGCCAGCAACTGCATAAATGGAAAATAAAATTTACTTTTTTCAGAATACTAATTAATATGCTTCAAAACGATTTTTAAAAAATCCTTTAAAAAAAATAAGTTATTTTGCGGTAAATATAGAAAATAAGAAAATGCTGTTTATCAGCATTTTATTTTTCTCCCGTGCGATTTTTTTTATTTAAGTGTTTTATTAAATCGGCATGGGGATCACACAAAAACTAATTTATAGCATTTCTTTTGCTAATTTTATATCTTCGGCTTTTACAGTTTTTCTGCCTGCATGTTCTGCGAGTTTTATTGCCTCTCTTGAAATCTCAAGTCCATATTCTTCGAGAATCTCTGTGAGAGCCATGCCTGCACTTTCACTTACTCTGTGAGCACCTGCAGTTCTTATTAAGCGTTCTATTGGTGCGAATGGTATTACTTTTGCCATATTATCCTCCAATCTACTTTTTTTATTAATATTAATACCTTCTAATTCCTGATTTTGGAATCAGATTCTATAAATACCTTTGCTTATAATGGACTCTTTTTGCTTCTTATTAAGTTTTTAATGCTCCTTTATTCCCTTATTACTTCTAAAAACCTGTTTTCTTTTTTCTTAATTTATTAGTATTTTTATAATGAATCTTTTCCTGGAATTTTTCCATTATTAGATTATTTTCTTCTTTTATTTTATTTTTTACTGCTTTATTTAGATTAAATATCTTAATTATTTTATTTCATTCATTATTTTTGGTTTTTTCCAGACTTTTAGCTTTTATTGTTCTATTTATTTTATTATTTTATTGTTTTATTACTCTATTATTTTATTATTTTCTATCATTCGCTTTGTTCCCATGTAAGAAATTCCGACACTTTTATGAAATCTTGTTTTCGAAATCTTGATATCAGATTATTTAAATCTAAAGAAGTATGCTTTTACAGGAGCTTCTGAATATCGATGAAGAAGTCTATCTTATTGAAGAAAGTTATCTTTCCCAGAGAACAATTAAGCCTACTCTGCAATATCTCAAAGAAATTCAGAAGGCATCCGCCCAGCAGAGCGCGCGATTTATAAGAGTACGGGAAGGAGAGAATACACTTGCGATATTATTCTATAACCAGGCAGATGAAAATGTTCCTGTAGATTTCTGGGCGGTTTTTACTGGTGCATTTGCAACGGTCTCCATGAAAAAAGAGTTTGAAGGTCTTGCAAATTCTCTCTTTCCTACTAATTTTCCTGAAAGAGATGTTGAACTCTCAGCCGAAACCTGGTTTGATGCCGTAACTGAATATTACTCACTTATGCTTGTAAGTCGGAATTTATGCCCGGGTTGCAGCGTTAAACCTGAGTCTTATAAAAGTGTTTTTTCCGAAAATCGAGTAGAGAGAGTCAAAGCTATTTTTGAATTCCTCAAGAATAATGGGGGCTATCCTGAAGATAAAATCCTTGAAGTTTGTTGCGGAAATGGGATGTCTACCCTGGCCCTTTACAGACTTGGCCTGGACCCTCTAGCAATCGAAATTAATAAATGCACTGTTTGCCAGGGCCTTGAACAGGGGGTCTTAAACCCTAAAAAAACTCTTGTAATGGACGCAACTACTCTTTCAAGATATTTTGAGCCAGGCAGTTTTAATGCAGTAATCGGATTCATGCTAGGGCTGGTTTACGAGTTTAATAAAGAGCTCTGGATCACTATTATGAAAGAAGCCGTCAAGGTTGCAAGTAAGAATGCCCTTTTACTTTTTACTGTCAGCAGCAAACCTGAAATTGAAATTCTTGCGGCAGCTTTAGCCAGGGAAGGAATTAAAGGAGATATTATAGACAATACGGACTCTGAAGGAACTTATGACCAGTGGTTCTTTGTGGGAAGAAAGTAAAAGTAATCGTTTATTTCTAATAATTTCTAATAATTACTCATAATTTGTAATCTTTATTTTTCTAATTTGAAGGGTTACTTTATGAAAAGTTTTCCTGGATTTTTTTTTCGTCATTTATTGGCCTTTAATGTTAACGACCCGAAAACTATATACTCGTTAACAATGGTATATTAAAGAATTCTCATTTGTACAATATCTCCCAAATATAATGTAGCTGAGTCCAATTTATGAAGGCTTAAAAACTGATCACGGTTTTCATATCGGTTTTTCCTCCTTTATAGCGGAGATCTGGTTAAACCCGGCCGAGAAACCTTTCTCCGATTAACCTCAGGGCATTGTATGGATTTTAATAAGGAGGGTTGTGCATTTACTCAAACCGGATCAAAATACTGCATTTGCTAGCTTCCGAAAGCTATAATCCAATCCCAGAGACCCGGGAAATAAGAAGTCAAAAAAATTAGCAAATAAATTATATTATAAATGAGTTATTTTGATTCGATTTTAAGAGGTTCATCCATGAGTGTAAAAATTACCGAAACCATCCTCCGGGATGCACACCAGTCTCTCCTGGCAACCAGGATGCGGACCCGAGACATGCTCGAAGTGGTTGAACAATTAGACCAGATTGGGTATTTCTCTCTCGAAATGTGGGGAGGCGCCACTTTTGACAGTTGTATCCGCTACCTAAACGAAGACCCATGGCACCGTCTAAGAGATATTAAAGGAAAAATGGAAAACACCTATGCTCAGATGCTCCTTAGAGGCCAGAATCTTGTGGGGTACAGGCATTATTCGGATGACGTTGTGGAAAAATTTGTTACAAAATCTTATGAAAACGGAATCGATATCTTCAGAATTTTTGATGCTGTTAACGACGTCAGGAATATGGAAACTTCCATAAAAGTTGCAAAAAAACTTGATGCGCATGTTCAGGGTACGGTCTGTTACACTATAAGTCCGGTGCACACTGTTGAGAAGTATGTTGAACTCGCAAAGCAGCTTGATGAACTTAACTGCGATTCTATTTGCATAAAAGACATGGCAGGACTGCTTTCCCCAAATGATGCAACCCATATAATAAAGGCAATGAAAAAAGAAATCTCTATCCCGATATCCCTTCACTGCCATTGCACATCCGGGATGGCTCCAATGAGCTACATGGCAGCCTGCGCAGCAGGTGTTGATATTCTTGACACTGCCCTGTCTCCTCTTTCCTGGGGAACTTCTCAACCTCCTACTGAGAGCGTAATAGCAGCCTTAAAAGGCACT
Source organism: uncultured Methanosarcinales archaeon (assembly GCA_964520335.1). Taxonomy (GTDB): domain Archaea; phylum Halobacteriota; class Methanosarcinia; order Methanosarcinales; family Methanosarcinaceae; genus Methanosarcina. The sequence goes on from CAZFNE010000002.1 coordinate 26,326, forward strand.
CCTTATGATACCGGATTAGACCTGGCAGCTTTTGAGGAAGTTGTAGCATATTTCAAGGGGCTAAAAGAGAAATATAGAGGTATTTTAGACCCTATTTCCGAGCAGATCGATACAAATGTGCTTATTTACCAGATTCCTGGCGGGATGCTTTCAAACCTTGTTTCTCAACTAAAAGAACAAAATGCCCTCGATAAGTATAGCATTGTCCTCAGTGAAATGCCAAAAGTCCGAAAAGAGCTTGGATATCCCCCGCTTGTCACCCCTACAAGTCAAATAGTAGGGACTCAGGCTGTTCTGAATGTACTCATGGGCGAACGCTACAAGGTTATTCCTAAAGAAGTAAAAGATTACGTTCGGGGGCTTTATGGGAGGTCTCCTGCTCCTATAAGTCCGGAGATAGTAGGAAAAGTAATCGGAGACGAAGAGCCTATCCACTGTCGCCCTGCAGATCTTCTTAAACCTGAATATGAAAAGAGGAAAAAGGAAGCAGAGGAAATGGGTATTGCGAAATCCGAAGAGGATATCCTTACTTATATTCTTTATCCCGCTATTGCTCCTAAATTCCTTAAAGGAGAAATGGAAGAAGAAGCACTTGCAGTAGTTACTGAAAAACAGGCAGTCCAGCAAGCCCATACGATTCCAACTCATTTCAAAGTCGAAGTCGACGATGAAGTATATGAGGTAAAAATCGAACCTCTCGGTGGGGGAGTTTCCATCTATGAAGCCGCTCCCAAGAAGCCAGGGACCGAGTCTGTGAAAGGTGCCGTCAGCAGTTCAATGCAAGGCATGGTGCTTTCTCTTAGAGTAAAAGTAGAGGATATTGTAAACGAAGGCGATACGGTTGCTATTATTGAAGCTATGAAGATGGAAAATACAGTGCATGCCCCCCATTCAGGGACTGTAAAGGAAATCTTTGTTGCGGAAGGCGATACAGTAGCTCCCGGGGACATAATACTCTCAATTGAATAAAGGTGGAAGGCATTATGTTTAAAAAAGTACTCATTGCAAACCGTGGAGAGATTGCAATCAGGGTTATGCGTGCCTGCCGCGAGCTTGGGATTTCTACTGTAGCTGTCTGCTCGGAAGCTGATAAAAATGCCCTTTTTGCAAAATATGCAGATGAGGCCTATTTAATAGGCCCTGCCCCTTCAAGCCAGAGCTATCTTAATATGGAGGCTATTATTGAAGTTGCGAAAAAAACAGAAGTTGATGCAATTCATCCAGGGTACGGCTTCCTCTCCGAAAACCCTGTTTTTGCGAAAAGATGCGAAGAAGAAGGTATTATCTTCATAGGCCCTCCAAGTCATGTAATTGCCGAGATGGGCAGTAAAATCAAGGCCAGAAACCTCATGGCAAAAGCAGGTGTGCCTGTTTTGCCCGGTACCAAAGATGCAGTTGAGGACGTAGGAGAAGCTTTCGAAGTAGCAGAAAAAATCGGGTATCCTGTGCTCATAAAAGCCTCTGCAGGGGGCGGCGGGATCGGAATGAAGGTAGTTCATTGCAAGGAAGAACTTTCAACTGCGCTCAGCTCTACGAGAAAAATGGCTGGCTCAGCTTTTGGGGACTCTTCAGTTTTTATTGAAAAATATGCAGAAGAGCCCAGGCATATTGAGATCCAGATCCTTGCAGATTCGCACGGGAATACAATTTACCTCTCAGACAGGGAATGCTCGATCCAGAGAAGGCATCAAAAACTGATCGAAGAGGCGCCATCTCCTATTATGACTCCTGAACTCAGGGCCCAGATGGGAGAAGCCGCTGTACGCGTAGCAAAAACTATTGGTTATGTAAATGCGGGAACTGTAGAGTTTCTTTATTCAAAGGGCAACTTCTACTTCCTTGAAGTCAATGCACGTCTACAGGTTGAACACGGCGTAACTGAGATGGTTACAGGCATTGACATTGTTCGGGAACAGCTCAGGATAGCCTGGGGAGAGAGACTTGAGATTAAACAGGAAGATGTTGTTATTGACGGACATGCGATCGAGTGTAGAATTAATGCTGAAGACCCGTTAAATGACTTTGCTCCTTCTCCCGGGAAGATTAAAAGATATCGCTCTGCAGGAGGACCTGGAGTCAGGGTAGATAGTGGGGTACATACAGGCTACACAATCTCTCCATATTACGACTCAATGATCTCAAAACTGTGTGTCTGGGCAAAAACAAGAGATGTAGCTATTGCCAGGATGGATAGGGCACTTTATGAGTATGTGGTTGTAGGCGTAAAAACCAATATACCTTTTCATAAAGCTGTTATGCGCAACCAGGCTTTTCAGAAGGGAGACCTTACGACTTCTTTTATCGAGGACCACAAAATTGTAGAAGCCGTTGAAGAAGTTGTTAAAGCGGATTCTGAAAAAGGAGCTACTCTGGCTTCAGCCCTTGAAGCAAAAGATGAGAAAATTGCCGCTATTACGGCTGCAGTCTATGCTTACGTAAATATGGCACAAAAAACGCAGCGGTAATCCATGAAATAGGAACTTTAAATTGCCAGGGAAGCGTAGAAGAATTAAAAAATAAAAAAATATATACGGTGGAAAGTATACAATTGTATGGGGTGCAAGGATGGGAGACAAAAGATCTCGAATTATCAAAGCACTAAAAGATGCACAGAAAAGTCCTGTTTCCGGAGAGGAACTTGGACTTAAGCTTGGGATCTCCAGGACAATGGTCTGGAAATACATTAAGTCTCTCCAGGCTGATGGTTATGAGATAGAGTCATCCCCAAAAAGGGGTTATGTCCTGAAATCCGTACCTCAGCGCCTGTACCCCGAAGAGATTCAAATGGGACTTAAAACGACTCTTCTGGGACAAAAGATTCATTACTTTGAAGAGGTAAATTCTACAAACAGTATTGCAAAAGAAATTGCAGCTTCTGAGGAAGAAGGCACACTTGTAATTTCTGAAATCCAGAAAGGAGGAAGGGGCCGTATGGGTAGGGAATGGGTTTCCCCCCACGGCGGTATCTGGATGTCTGTAATCCTGAAACCGGGAATTCCTTTAAGGCATGCTTCGCGGCTCACTCTCGTTGCCGGACTTGCAGTTGCAAATGTCATTCGGGATTTGGGCCTTGATGCGCGGATTAAGTGGCCTAATGATGTGCGCATCAATGGGAAGAAAGTATGTGGAATCCTTACCGAAGCGAAAGCTGAAGTAGATAGGGTGGATTATGTCATTCTTGGAATAGGAATTAATGTAAATATGGATTTAAAAGACATCCCGGAATCTTTCCGGGCAGGTTCGACAACTTTAAAAGTTGAACTTGGAAGACACATAAAAAGAGTCTCCTTTTTGCAGGATTTCCTCTTCGAACTTGAACAACAGTACATAAATTTCAAAACCCATCCTTTCTCGCATATCCTGAACGAATGGCTTGCTCTTTCCGACACCATTGGAAAAGAAGTAAAAGTTACAACCCCTTCACGGATAATAGAAGGAAGGGCCGTGGGAATAACCCCTGATGGGGCTCTTATAATAAGAAAACCCGATAATACAAAAGAAGAAATCATTGCAGGCAGATGCATTTATGCGCGTCCTAAATAAACTTGAAGAAAAGGTAAATAAAAAAAGAAATAACTCGTCTCTGTTTACTTTTCTTCTTTTTATATCCTTAACCTTTTTAGTTATTTCTTATTGTATTTCTCCAGTTCTAGCTGAAACAAATGAGAAAAAACTTTCTGTTATTTTGTTAAATGGTGAAGAAGTCTATGTCAAATCCGGGAGTTCCCATACTTTTTTGCAGGGATATCAACTTCATGTAAAAGGGGCAGATCCTGATGGAAAAAAAATCTGGATAGAACTCCGCAGGGAAGGCATAGTCCTTAAGGACGCTGTAGCGAACGAAGGTTCAGTATTCGTATTTTCTCAAAACTCCAGCGAGGTTCTTAATCTGACAGTAAGCACAATCTATGCAGGGGCAGATGGAGTACTTGTTAAATTTTGCCCTGTATACCAGTATCTTGACCCTAAACTTCCTGCACCTGAAGCCTCAGATAATCCTGATGGAAACTCAACTGGAAATAATACCTCAAATATTCCAAAATTCGAAAATCAGGCAGAAGGCTTTGATATGTCCCTTTTCTTCGTTGGGATTGGGACCGTGCTTCTGGTTACCGGCTTTTTTGCAGGGAAAAGAAAAACAAAATAATTTCCTCAGTTAGAGGAAATCTTTTTTTGAATTTTTTAAAATTAATTAATTTAATAGAATAAGAATTAAATGTAAGTTAAAATTGCATAAGAGAAAGCAATTTCATGCGAGAGGTACTACTAACTATAATTGATCGCTTCATTTTTCCCTAATAATTGCTTCTCTTGAATTAGCTTTTCTATTATTTCCTCAGTTTTCCAAAGCTGTTTCTGATATCCTTTGTAGAATTTCTGCCAATTTTTTATTTCCGGGTTTAGATTTAACTCGATACCTTTTATTCAGTCCTTTGTAGAGAATTTTACATCGCCTTTTTCTATAAGGAGCTTGAGGTCTTCAAGGCTTAAACGAGCATTCTTCTGAAGTTTTTCGCGGGCATCGCTGTGTTTCTGGCTTACTTTATGTTCATCTTTTGTAAGCTGTAAGTCCTTCAGCTTTTCAAGGTACAGGTTAAGTTCTTTCCTGTTATTGGCAATACCCGTTTTAAGGGGGTCAATTTTCTCTTTAATCGAGTTTATATTTGCAATCTTATCCGTTAGCTGAGCATGATATACATTTGCTTCCTTTCGGATCTCATCAGCAGCTTTGAAATTTTCAAGCATCTCAAGGTGGCAGGCCTGCGATTCATCCGACAGTGACTGGATCTTCTCATGGAATTCGTCGCCTTCTTTATGAATCCCTTTTGACTCTTTATAACTTTCCTGAATCTGGGCGTGAAGCTCATTTGCCTTCTGTGCAGCTTCAAGGCGTTTATTCAGGTCATTCAATTTCTGAAATATCTTAACTTCTACTGCAAGAGAGAGGTCTTTATTAAGAAAAGCGTCAAGTTCAGCCTCGTATGCCTTTGAAAGGGACTCCACACTGCCGTGAGAAAACTTATTACATTCATCTCTTTGATCTTTAAGTTCGGCAATGCCTGAAAATAACTCCTGGGTCTTGGAGTTTATGTTGCTTCTCTTCCCTTTGTATTCGCCGATTTGCTTATTGATTTCGTCCCTTCTATCTCTTAATTCCTGGGCTTTTGCAACCTTTTCCTTAACCTGCTGATTCAGAGAGTCTCTTTTTTCTTTGAGTTCGTCGATATCGGTCCTGTTAATTTTCAGTTCCTTGAAAATCGAAGCTAACTGCCTTTCGCTTTTTTCTACTTTGCTCCTGAGCTCGTTTATCTTGCCTTTCAGCTCTCTTTCACTAAGGTTTGAAAGGTCGGCCGTTGCAATTTCTGTAGTTGAAACGTCGTTGTCCATGTAGTACCACCCGCAGATTTTTTGAAAAAGCTTTACGCTTTTAGTTTTTCCCAGTAGTTTAAAGCCTCTTCGTGACTCTTAATTTTGGTGCTGAGCCATTTGTGCTGAGATTTGCTTTTAGAAATCTCTTCACTTTTATTTCCATCATCGTTTTGGAGTTGCTTTTCAGATTCGATCAATTCTTTAAGTTCCAGATTTGCATTCCTTGCTTCTTCTATTCTGGCCTGGATTTGCAGTAGGGTATTCTCTTCAAGCCCTTTTGCCAGAAAGATCTGGCGCAGAGGTTCTATAAACGAGTTTTTGAGATTTTCCTCTTCTTCAGGCTCTATCTGACTCTTAAGTTTTTTAAAATCTTCTATAAGCTTATTAGCACTTATCTGGTCAAGCTTTGGGAAAAGTTCTTTTTCGAGCAGTGCCTCAGCCTGATGATAAAATTGCTGCCTCTTTTCCTTCAAGACCTCTTTTCTCTCTGCAATTCGAATCCTGGAATTTTTCGTATTCTTTATATCCTCTTCGACCTGAATCACTTTCTGGTCCAGTTCTTCGAATTCTTTTCTATTTTCTTCCAGGAAACGCTTATGTTTCTCTACAACTGCGGAGATCAGTTCCTCCTCTGTTAATGTCTTGACCCCGGCTTCATCAACATTCTCGTTCACGATATCACAATCTGTATCCTGCATTTTATAAATATGTTCCTTCAGGTTATAGTGTCCCGCCGATTTTATCAAACTGGTTTTCCCATATCTCCAGGCTGCAGTTATGAAGCCCAAATCAAACCCTGAAGATTTGAGCGTGGGGCACGCAGTCAATCATTATCACGGAATTCGGATCTATAAGCCCGCATTTAATAGCACATTTAATGGTTTCTTCTCCGAAAAGATTAGCAGTAGTTGCCCCTTCAAGGGCTTCTTGAAGCTCCTCTTCTGAGACTTCTTCTCCCTCATAAAAAGCTTTGCTTACTTCTATTTCGGTATTCCCGTGTTTCAGCCTTTTTCCAAGCACCTCTTTGTCGCAGGCTGCAACAAGAACATGCTCTCCATTTTTATAAATTTTTAGATACATATTCTTCCTTCCAAGTAATACTTTGCCCTTTAAGTATTTACGGCTTAACTATCTCCACATAGTGATTAAGTGTATAGTCCCCTTGTTTTAACTTCTGGAAGGTAATATTTTTTATTGCAAATTTTATTTTTCTTTTAATTAATAAGCCTTATATGACTCTGGTCAGGAGAAAGCAGGTCTCCTCTTTGCTTCATTTTCTTAATATTTTCTTCGGCATGGGCTCTATCTATTCCCTGCTGGCCGGCTTCAGCATAAACTTCTTCAAGAGGAGCTTTAGCTCCCGGATGTTTCTCACTGACCCTCTTAATTATATCTTTGATAATTTTTATTTTATTTCTCTGGCTCATGCTAGTTCCCGATGCAAGAATATCTGCATCGAGAGCACCAGTTTCAGGGTCAACCCCTACATTCTTCAGGCAATTCATGACAATCCTGATTGTCCTTTTCGCATCATCCAGGGTGACAACATTACTCAGACGCGCTCTTGAACTTGCTTCTGAAAGCCTGACAAGAGCTTCGAGCTGCCTTGCCGTAACAGGTACAGGAGTATTCTTGTTTTCTCCTGATCTCCGAAGATCGGTATAGAAGTTTATCAAATGAGCTTTTGCATCTTCTTCCATTACTGGGAATACGTTTTTTCGAGCATAAGCAACGTATTTCCTCATGATCTCCGGTTCTATTGCAGGTTCGATAATTTCAAGTTCAGCTTCCACAAAGTCTTCCGTATAATGGGATCCAGGTAAATTTTGTCGCTGCTCAAAGAGTTCTCCTGCATAATGAGCTTGAAGAATATGGTTTGCGATCTTACTATCGAGGACATGGTTGGGGGTATCGAGCAAAACAAAGATCAGATCAAAACGAGAAAGCAACGCAGGAGGCATACTTATCTGTTCTGCAAGACCTTCATACCGGTCAAAACGCCCATATTTGGGGTTTGCAGCTCCTAGCAGGGCGCAGCGGGATTTGAGCGTGGCAATAATTCCAGCTTTTGCAATACTGATTGTCTGCTGCTCCATCGCCTCATGCAGGGCACTTTTGTCTTCAGTTTTCATTTTGTCCATTTCGTCAACTGCTGCAACCCCCATATCCGCCATAACAAGGGCGCCACCTTCGATAGTCCATCTCCCGTCATTTAAGTCGTCTTTTACTGCGGCTGCCGTCAGCCCACTTGCAGATGCGCTTCTTCCGGAAGTAAAAACTCCCCTTGGAGAAATTTTTACCACATAGCGCAGGAGCTGGCTTTTTGCAATTCCAGGGTCTCCCACCAACATAATATGAATATCGCCCCTAATTCTGGAACCGTCTGGAAGGTTTTTTACCACTCCTGAGAATAATTGAAGGGCAAGAGCTTCTTTTATGTCTTCGTACCCATATATTGAAGGGGCAATTGAGGCAATAATCTTTTCATAAACTGCAGGGTCCTGGGAAAGTTCAAAAATCTTTTCTTCGTCTTCGGGAGTTATTTCAAGTTCATCATAATCTTCATCAAGGTGCTCGATTGAGTTTGCTTCGAGTACAAGGTCATAAAATGTAGATTTCCCATCTTTTAAAGTGCGCTGCCTGGATTTTAAAATCCCGTTAATTATAACCCTGTCTCCCGGGGTAACATTCCCAGTAAGGTCATCTTCGGCATCCACTTCTAGGCTCTGAGGCTGGGAGCCTCCTCTGAGGTTTTCAGGGGATTCCTGGATCTGAAGTTTCTGGGCGTCTATGAAGGTCGAGTCTTCTATTATGACTTTAAACGGCCCTTTTTTCCCACATGTATCATTTTCACAGCCTGCAAAAGGCTCTTCAAATTTGAAGCTATTTTGCTCGACAATAGTCACATGCCCGCACCGAAGGCACTGGAAAGCAGCTTTCAAAATCCTTGGCCTGACTTCTGTAGCCTTCCTTATCATTCCTTCAATTGCAACAAAACGTGCGAGATTCTTGCTTCTCAAATCCCGGATAGGAATACGGTTTGGAATTTTTATTATCCTAACATGTGCCTGCTCAAGACTTTTTTCCACAGGCAGGTCAATTTCTTTCAAAACAGCTTCGGCTGCTTTTACCAATTCTCCGGGGTGGTCAAGAAATTCTTTTGAAAGCTCCCTATCAAATTTTTCTATATTGGTAAAATCCACATCGAGGCTTCGCTGGTCAGGATATTCGTTTGCAAGCTCCAGGATTTCATTCCAATAATAGTCTTTAAAAAATCTTTTTAGCTTCTCATCCCATTTATTTTCTGTTTCAGTCATATCATTCTCTAAACTATTTGGCTTTGTGTAAAATATTCGTTCCTTTAAACTAGTCCCATATAACAATATTCAAAAAAAGCTAAAAAATTTATAATAAATTTTAATATAGATTCATATTCTGATATAAATTCTGATATAAGAACAGAACTATTCCTATAACAGACTATTCTCATATGAACTTTTCTATGTCTTAGGGGATATTGATTTCTTCTTCATCAGATATCTCAGTTTCTGAAGCTGCAAGCTCTTTTTTCGGAGATCCCATTTTTCTCTCGGTTTTCCTTATTATGCCTCGCAAGGTCTGGACTTCCCTGGGAGTTAACATAGCCCTTCCGAATATTCTTCGCAGCATCAGGGCTGTTTTATCTTTTTTATGTGGAGGATAGTCTATTTCCTCCAGAAATCCTTCCAGGTGTTCGTACAAAAGTTGAAGGTCAAACCCATCCGCAAGCGGGGAATACCCTCCTTCAAGTTCGGAAAGTTCGTAAAGGACCAGGGCTACTGCATGAGAAAGGTTCATAATGGGATATATTTCTGAGGTTGGAATTGTGACAAGCATATCAAAGCTTTTAAGCTCCTCATTTCGAAAACCATTATCTTCCCTCCCAAAGAGAATTGCAATTACCCCTTCATTTTCTCTTAATTTTTCCTTCAATTCTCTGACTGGATATAAAGGGAGCCGGATATGTTCTCCGGTTTTCAAGCTTGAGACCCCTGTTGTGCCTATACGCAGGTTTGCACCCTGTACAGCCTCCTCAACCGTTGAGACAATTCTTGCGCCTTCAAGCACGTCCCTTGCATGTGAAGACATTGCCCTTGCTTCCCCTTCGAGCTTACAGGGGTTTACCAGCACAAGCTCAGTATATCCGAAGTTTTTCATAGCTCTTGCAACCGAGCCTACATTTCCCTGGTACATGGGTTCTACAAGTACCACACGAATCTCAAACGACATTTCTCATTCCCGCGTTTTTAAAATTAGTTCTCAAGAGTAATTGCATCCTGCATGCAAACTGTTGTACACATCCTGCACCCAAGACAATAAGAAGGATCTTTCAAAATACAGGTTTTTTCTCCGTTTTTTTCTTCAAGAGAATAAACCCTTGGGCCTTTCGGACAGGCAGCTTTACACTTTCCACAGCCTGTACATTTCTTCTCATCAATATATATTTTCATGTTTTTTCATTTAAGGAAGCCTGTTTCTTTAATCCATATTCTGGGAGTTTCTTTTTCTAATCAAATGTTTTTCCTGATTTTCTTGGTTATTTTTTCTTTCCTGTGTGTTTCTTTCATTTATTTATCTCCAGAAATCTTATCTATTTCCTTAAATATATTAGCCTTAAATTTTCCCTGTTAATGACAGAAGTGTAAGTACAGGTTCTATAGGTTCACCCAGCTTCCCAAATGCAATAAGTTGGGTTTAAAGCAATTTCTTAATTTATAAGACAATCTTTTGCTAAAACAAAAAAGGTGATTTTGTGAGTCTTGAAAAGATTTTAAAGGATACTTTCAAAGGAGAGACTACTGAAGTAGGCTGGTATCTTGCAATGTCAAAAGTTGCTGAACGAGAAGGGTTTGCCGACATCGCAGTTTATCTCCGCCAGATCGCTATGGATGAAGCCTGGCATGCTACTGAAGTAGCTGAAATTCTCGGGCTTGTTAAAGAAACTACCCGCGAGAACCTTGAAATGATGCTCGAAGGAGAGAGCATGGCTGAAGTTGAGAAGGCTGAGGCGGCAGAACTGGCTAGGAAAGAAGGTAATACAAGAGCTGCCCTTTTCTTTGAAAGAGCCTCCCTTGATGAAGCCAGGCATAAAGCAGGGCTTAACGGATTCCTTAAAAGGTTGAAAAAGGAACAAGAGTAAATTCCAAAGGATTAAACGATCCTTTTCTTTATTTTTTATTTATTTTGAAAATCTTTTTATAATATTTTTTTATTTTGGGCTTTTATTCAACACCCCATATCAAAAAGGTATGAGTAAATTGCTATTCTTATTTTCCTGTTTTTCTTTGTTTTCTTATATCAGATTTATTTAGATTTGTAAGGACAATCTTTTAAGACATACAATCTTATATTGTCTCGATCAATATATTCTCTGGTCTGGAGTTCTTTTTTAAAATCCAGAAAGCTTTTGGGACCGAAAGGGACCGGAAAAATGAGGGATTATACTTACTTATGGGGTCTGATTTGCTGAGGCGGAATTTCGGATATGTTGTTCACAAACTTCGAGTGTTGGGGCTGGAACTTCGGTTCGCTTCCAATTTCAGCTTTTGCCTCTATTTATATAATTTTAACTCAAACAGGAATTAGATCCCCAAAGAAATTAAAATACACTTAAACCTGAAACTATAAATGGGAGAGTAAAATATGGAAAGTAAAGAATATGTAAGGGGCGACCTTCCTGAGAAAGCTGCAATTCTCCAGAGAGATGGAGAAACATATGCAATTGCTCCACATATCCCTGGAGGAATTATTTATCCTGAGACCCTTAGAAAGATCGCTGACATTGCAGAGAAATATGGGGCAGCAGCCCTCAAACTTACATCTGCCCAGAGGATTGCGATCGTAGGGTTAAAAGAGGAAGATCTGGATGCTGCCTGGGCGGAACTGAATCTGAAACCTGGCGCTGCAATAGGGCTTTGTGTTCGAAGCATCAAAATCTGCCCTGGGACTACTTTTTGTAAAAGGGGGAAACAGGACGCAGTCGGACTCGGTCTGGAACTTGACAAAAAATATCATGGTATGCAGCTTCCTTCCAAGTTTAAAATGGCAGTTTCAGGTTGTCCAAACTCCTGTTCTGAGCCTAGCATAAAAGACCTGGGAATTATGGGAACCGCTAAAGGCTTTACTGTGACTGCTGGAGGAAGTGCGGGCCCCAGTCCGAGGCTTGGAGACGTAATTGCTAAAGAACTTACCGAAGAACAGGTTCTTGACCTCGTTGATAAAATAATAACCTTCTACAAAGGATACGGGAAAACAAAAAGGCTCGGAAAAGTCATTGATGAAATCGGGGTTGAGAAATTTAAATCTGAAATTGGGCTATAATAAACCTTAAATAAAATCTTAAGTTAAAATTTTATGATATTTAGGAAAAAAATAGATTCAAGCAGAGCTCAGAATTATTTATCTCTAGAAAATTAAAATTTGGGCGAAATTGAGTTTAAAACGTCTATTGTTTAGGTCCTATATAAGATTTTGTAGGGGTTGATTAAAGAATTCTTAACGGCTTAATCATATTCCTACTTAATCTGATTAATTTATAAAAACTAATTCATGCAATTAGAATTTAATTAAATTTATATAACTACTATATCAATGCCATTATTCTAATTTATAAAAAATTGCCTGAAGATTTCTTTCTTTTTTTGCCTTAACAAAGAGTAAAAATCTATTTTCTTTCTTCCCGAAGGATTTTCTCTTCATCTGTAGTCGGAATTTTCCTTTTTCCGCCAGAGAGAATTTCATAAGCTTTAATTATAATTTATATATTATAATTCTCATCCTATTTTTCCCCATTTTGTTTTTTCTTTTTCTGTTCAATTCCTTCTAATCCCATTGTTTTCGTGGCTCTTGCGGGCTTTTCGATGTATTGATTATTAATGATAATGTTTAAATATAATAGATACAAAGACTAACAGACTATTGAAACCTTATACAAAAAGTAGCTACGGTTATCACTTTGTCTTTACTATTATTAATGCTCTGTAATATAACAATTCTAGAAACAGTATCAGTTTTTAATTTTTGACCCAATACAGGAGGAATAAATTATAAGCGAAGAAATGCTTTACTTCTCTGGAATAACGGACGCGTTAAGAATTACGTTCGTCCAGATGATGATATTTGCTGCAATAGCTGTTTTGATCTTCTTATACGGTATGATAGGCAACTTGCAAAAATGGGGGACAGGAGTTACAGGATACGGCCTCGAACCCCAGGCAGGAAAAAAGGGAAGTGCAATCAGGTTCTTGTCAACCTGGTTTGGACAGGTCAAGCACGAATTCTCTCATAGTGGACATGGAAAGTCTTTCCTTGAAGTCCTCATTCTTGACATTCTCTTCCAGAG
>CAZFNE010000003.1:0-37050 GCA_964520335.1 uncultured Methanosarcinales archaeon
CAATTGCCATCCCTTGTGCATTAAACCGGAAAACATCTGTTATAGAAGCTGCAAATGCCCGAAAACCACTCTGAGAATCCGTAATTTTCAAACCAGAATTTAGATTCGTAACTCCATCCAAAACAGCCTGCCCAACACGTCTATATTTTGGCGTATTTTTATCGAGACCACTTAAATATCGGCTGCCGTTAACCATTTCAGCTTCGCCTTTAATAATCGGAGCAACTAACTTCGGGATCTCGGCAGGATTATGCTGACCATCGGAATCCATAGTAACAATAATATCTGCTCCATGATTGGCTGCAATTCTAAAACCAGTCTTAAGAGCTCCTCCTTTCCCCTTATTAGTTTCATGAATAACGACTTCTACACCTGCCTGCCTAGCAATTTCAGCAGTCCTATCCGAGCTTCCGTCGTCAACCACAATTACATTATCCGCATAACTTTTAGTAAGAAGAATTACACTCCCTATAAGATCCTGTTCGTTATAAGCCGGAAGAATAACGGTTATATTCTGAGGAACCGTTACTCCCTTGCGTGGCGCATCTTCATATTGGTTTATGCAAAGGGAGCTTGTATCCATACGCAGCTCATCATTCATTCATTGTACCTCTTTTTAAAGCTAAATTCTAAGCTGGATCTTTCCAAAATTTCTACTACCAGAGCTAATGCGGGTTTAAAAGGAATTCAGGGGGTACTTTAACGAATTTAAAGGTAATTAGGAATATTAACGGGTTTTTAGGGGGTATTCTAAGTAAATTTAGAGTTATTTTAGGTGGCCGTTATTTCGAAATTTTTATAAATTTTTATAACATTACTAAATTTTTAGGTGGAATATTTTAAAGCACTTAAGATTGTAGAATTTTTCAAATAGTATGGATTGTAATTATAAATCCAAAATTATCAAATGTTTAAAATATAAATATTTAAGGGATTGGGGGATTTTAACTCGAAAAAATTACACACAATGTTTAAAAACGCATTCAACAGAAATTGCTATTTTTAATGAACATGCCTTTAAAGCTGCAAGTGCAAATCTTTCGATGCAATTATAGCTAAATCGTATAATGTTAGCGAAGTAACATAACGATTAATTACAGGAACTATTAGAGTCACTTATATAAAGCTAACGATATTACATTTCAATATAATATTTATTGAAAGAATAATAACATTCGGGCTACCCATTTAGCAAATTTGTCATAAAATTTCATATTTGAATTATAATTTAAATTAAAAATTAAATTAAAAATTAAAAAATGGAAATAACATCTAAAAAATAAAAGACTGTATTTAAAAAAAATAATCGGTTGAACTCATGCATTTTTGAACAATTCTCCCCATTCGCTGGATTTATCAAAGAATTATTCATGCAAATTCAAACTGATGACCAAATATATATTTTCAACTGTCACTTGCCGCATTTTCTAAAAAGATAGAGAAGTATAAAAAAGAAGTTATACGAGAAAAAATTTAAAAAATCCCACTCAATTCCCTGAATTTTCAAAAAACAACTTAAAAAAAGAACCAGATCAGAGAATAAATCAAGAAATAAGGAAAATTCATAAGTGAGATTAATCCGGGTTGGCGGCGTGAGCCTGTGAACACGGTAACAAAAAATTTGCTTATGTGACTACTCCCACTTTTGTTCTCTATTGAAAATTATACAGGGGGCGTGAAATTTTTTTTCAAAATTTTCTTTCTAAAGAGCATTTTTAAGAGATCTATAAATACATGTACATACATTTATTAGTATATGAGTACGAAATGCATTACTATTACAGAAGAAGCTTATGAAAAGTTGAAAAGTTTGAAAATTTCCGATAAGGACAGTTTTTCAGACGTAATTCTAAAATATTACCCCAAGAAGAAAAAACTGTCGGAAGTTTTGGCAAAATATGGAAAAAACGAAGATCTTGCTGATGCAATCGAAAAGGCGTCTACCGTGATGAGAAATGAAACTTTCAGAGAGATTGATTTTGATGCTCCTTGATACTTCTTTTATAATTGACGTCCTGCGGGAACAAAACGAAGCCTTAGAAAAATTAGCTGTAATTGAGACAGAGCACTCTTTAAGCACAACGGAAATAAATATTTTAGAATTATATAAAGGGGCATATTTCTCGAAAAAAGTAAATAAAAATTTGGAGATGATTAACGAATTATTGGAAACTGTAACAATTTTGAAAATTGAGCCTGCTTGTTACAATATATATGGTTCCCTGGCGAACCAACTTCATTCAAAAGGCAGATTCATAGGACATTTAGACGAGGTGATTGCTGCAATAGCGTTGCTTAACAACGAACCGATTTTGACAAAAGATAAACATTTTACTTATGTAGAAGACCTGATCGTTTATTATTATTGATTTTGATATTTTTTGATTTTGATATTTTTCTGATATTCGTTCCATCTTGGCCAATTTTATTTTTTATTTTAGATAATTTTTTAAAATTCCTTTTTTCAAGACAAGCAAGCAGGATTCCCCCTTCTTAACAGGCTGTCCGACAATTCGCTTTTAGAAAAAAACATGTGAAAAACAAGGAATATGGAGTCTTTAAATTAAAAAAAGAAGGAATTAATTTCTTACCCGTAGTAATCGTCGGACAACCTCTAAAGAGGAGAGGACTTCCCACTGTGCCTCCGCGCTCCCAAGTTAAAGTTAATTTGATATAACAGAAACAGGAGATTGTTATAGATGAGGGAATTTACTGTCATTATTGAGCAAGATGAAGATGGCACTTATATTGCTTCTGTTCCTGAACTTCCTGGTTGCCATACTCAAGGAGACACACTTGAAGAATTGACTGAAAATATAAAAGAAGCCATTGAGCTTTATCTAGAAGTTGAAGCCGAAAAAGGAAATGTAAGGGACACTACTTTTATCGGGATAAAACAGGTTCAAGTTGAAGTTTAAATGAGCAGAGTATTGCCTCTTTCCTCGAAAAAAGTTTTAAAAGCCCTTGAAAGTTTAGGTTTCAGACAGGTACGGCAAAAGGGTAGCCATCTTTTTTTAGAGCATCCTGATGGAAGGATAACAATAGTTCCAATTCACCCTGGCAAAAAAATTAAAAAAGGGTTAATTAATAAAATTATAAGAGATGTACAAATTTCCAGGGATGAATGGAACGAATTAATTCTAAACCTTATTCTTTTTTAATTCTATATAATTAATTTATATTATTTCTATGTGAACCCCTTTATAACTTTGATAATTATATAAATAAGATGCCATATAAAACAAAAGAATAAAATACATTAGAAAAATATTGGTCTCACAGTAAAAGAAACCATATAATTTCGAATAATTTCTGAAGAAGGATGTTTAATTTTTCAAGAAGAAATTAGTTCCAAAAATTAAAATTATTAGAATTTATTTATAATAATTTTACAAAATCCAGTTGAAGAAAATGACCGAAAAAAAAGTTCCCTCTGACCTCTTACTCATAACAGGCCTTGTGATCCTGACAGACCTGATTATCTTCATTCCAGGCTTGAATGAAAGCATAATTAGAAATATCCTTGGCCTTCCCTTCGTACTTTTCCTTCCAGGCTATGCCTTAATAGCTGCCCTCTTTCCCGCAAAATCCGACCTTGACGGGATTGAAAGAACAGCCCTCTCCTTCGGCTTAAGCATAGCAGTAGTTCCCCTGATAGGCCTCGGCTTAAACTATACTCCCTGGGGAATCCGGCTTGTTCCGATCCTCATAAGTCTCTCGATTTTCACTCTAATCATGTGTGGGCTGGCCTACTTCAGAAGAACAAGCCTTCCAGAAAACGAAGCTTTCGAGGTGCCCTTCAAAGAATCGGCTCTCTCCTTAAAAGCAGAAATTTTCGAAAAACCAGAATCCGGATTAGATAAAGCCCTTACAATAGTCCTGGTCTTTTCAATCCTGCTCTCAGTTGGAACTCTCATATATGTAGTCGTAACCCCAAAAGAAGGCGAGCATTTTACAGAATTCTATATCCTGGGCCCGCAGGGAAAAGCTGACAACTATCCCACAAATTACACTCTTGGCCAGAGCGGAACCGTAATAGTTGGAGTCGTAAACCACGAATACAGCCCTGTAAACTACACAATGGAACTAAAACTTCAAAACCAGTCTCTCCCCTTACCTGAAAATTTCCAGAAAATCTCACTTGCACATAATGAGACCTGGGAAAAGCCTCTTACACTAACTCCTCCCATTACAGGCCAGAATATGAAACTTGAATTCCTGCTCTTTAACGAAACCGAGAAAACCATTCCTTACAGAGACCTGCATTTATGGATAAACGTTAGTGCTCCCGAGCAGCCTTAAGGAACTTAAATAGGTGGAAAAAATTCGAAGAAAGCCTAAATAGCTCCCGGATTAAATATTTCAGCCCTTTAAGAGTTTATTTTCAACAAAATTACAACAAATCCCTAATAAACTGCAGTAAAAAGAGAAATTTCCATGCAAAAAACAAATGATCCCCAAAAAAAGCGAGAAAACCTGAATTTTCTCCTTACCTGTTCAGCTTTACTTTTGATTTTGATGGCAATTTCTCTTCATGCAGCCTTAAATGATAATCCGGATTTTTCCCTTACCCAGGAATCGAAAAAACTGTTTGAAATTCCCCCAAGAGCCTTCGAAGAATCTTCAGAAATTACATATTCCTTTTTCTCTCCTGAAAATACGGAATCCCTCAAAAGAATAGGGCAATATGTGGATCTAAGATACGCCTTTACAGGAATTGCAGCAGCAATTTTTCTTTTCTCAGCCTATGAGCTTATAAGTCTTATAATAAGAGGTTTTTCAAGAAAAACCGAAGAAGAGCCTTATTTTGAGCCTGAGCCTAATCCTTACAAACCTTCAAAAACTGAAAGATTGAAAGATGCGCTTCTGCAGCAAAAAGAACTTAAAAAGATGAGAATTTATACTGCAATTCCTGTCCTTTGCATAATGACTGCAGAGCTCCTGATCTATTTTGGAAAAATGGAAGCTGCAGTCTTAGTGCATATAGGGACTCTAATTGTGTTTTCTATAGCATATCTTTACATAAAGGATCCTGAAATCCATAAGCTGCATCAAGCCCTTATGCTCCTGCCTGTACTGAGGCTGATAAACCTTGCTATGCCTGTCTTTTTTGAGACAACGCTGTATACGTTCATTTTTGTTTATGGGCCTCTGGCAATTCCGGTTGTAGTTATAGTGCTTCATCAGAGGCATTCCTTTAAAGAAATAGGCATTTCTATAAAAAATATAGAAGCTTATATGATTCTTGCAATCCCACTCGGGTTTTTCATAGGGCTTGGGGAATATCTTACAATCCGGCCAGGGTATCTCGTTCCGGACCTTGCTTTCCTGAATTTGCTTAAGCTCAGCTTTATAATGGTATTTTTTGTCGGGCTGATAGAAGAGGTAATTTTCAGGTCAATCCTTCAGACCAGGCTTCAAGAAGCTTTAAGCGTTCCAGAGGCTCTTGCAATTACAAGTATTCTTTTCGGATTAATGCACTCAGGATATGGCACTTTCCATGAGATGATTTATACCGGATTTGTAGGCTTAATGCTCGGATTCATGTTTTACAAAACAAAAAGCTTGCCTTTTGTTGCTGTAGTGCACGGCTTTGTAAACGTTTTCCTTTTTGGGGTTTTCCCGCTCTACCTGGGTACTGGCGCAGTGATTTAATTGTAATGCAGCTTTAAATTTCTTAATTACATTTAAACGAGCTTCTTAAGCCTACTTATTTTTGGTTTATGCTCTTAAAGTCTGGATTAAAGATTATAAAAAAGAATTAAACTCAGAAACAGAAATCGAGCAAAATAAGAATATTTTTTGTAAAAAGGAACTGGGTTTTCAAAAATGAAAAATCAAATCAAAATTGGAAATTTAAAAAGAAGTCAAAAGGGATTAAAAGTAATAAAAAGGAATTAAAGAGAATTAAATAATACTTGCAACCTTGAAGGTAACAATTCCTATAAAACATACAACTAAAGGCACAATTGCCATATTAAAAGAATTATCAAGATATTTGCTCCATTGTTCGGACGCTGAGAGCACTTCCTTCAAAGATAGAAGTGTAATAAGCCCTACAATAATTATAGCCCCATATTGAGGCAACCCAGGAGTTGTAATCATAGAGATTGCACTCGTAGAAAGAGCACTTGAAGAAATAATGTTTGAAGAAATACTACTTAATAACATATGAACACCCTTTAAATGTATAACACTATTGAATAAGATCCTGTAAAGATTGAATATATAACATTTAAATAATTAACATTTCAGTATTGATACTCTATTATAAAAAAGTTTTCATTTCCTTTTGGATGTTAGGAAGTATTTTATTATAATATTTTGAATTAAGCGTAATTCACATAAAATAAAGAAAAAAACAAACTTTTGTGAAATAAAACGTTTCCTAAAAATGGGATACGCTAATAGACTGTGATTATTCCATTTATTACCCATTTTTCTGAATATTTTTATTGATAAAAGCAACCTTTACATCGTAATCACTTTTCCCTATTAGTCCAGGCTTGAAATTCTTATTTATATCAGGCCTTATAAATATAATATTGAAATTTTTTATTAAAATGGGTTCATAAAATTAAAGACAATATAAATATATAAGATAAAAACCTACTTCATTTCAATAATATGTTATTTTAAAAAATTACCCCCCCACATTTATAAAATGCTGATAAATTTTAGCATTGAAACTATTGCAGATAGCATGTAAATTCTGAAATTTATGTATCAAGAATCATAATGAAAATAAAAAATTCTTGCTTTTACAAACCGCTTAGGAGATTTAAGACAATGGACCTGAGTAAAATTTACTATTATTTTCTCGCACTTGCAATGATGGCTTTTGCTCAAATTGCTTCTTTTCTTAAACTGGAAGTTGACCTGAATTCAAATGGCAGACTCTGTATCAACCGCAAATCCTCAAATTTTATCCCAAAATCTTATAAAAAAGGAGTTTGCAGCAATTTTCAATTCAAACAAAAATAATGAATCTTTTTTAATAATGTATTTTAATCCTGTTTTAATAATCAAAAAGAAAGGAAATGGAAGTAGAAAATTCCCAAATAATTCTAAAAAACAGCTTCATAACCTATTTATTTTATAACAAGAGATTCTTGCATTTTTTTAAATATATTTATTTAAAAAAAATGAATAAAGAATAAAATTATATTAAGCTGAATATTAGGGCAATAACAATAAATAATTACTTTCTAGAGATTTTAAGTAAATTTACTTCTTCTAAACTTACAAATAAAATACTCAAGGCAAAAAAAGAAAAAGAGCTGGCTTTTTCATATTTACACAACTTATTCTATAAAATATAATAAATTAATAAACTTGCACCAACTCCTCATTTAACAAAAAGAAATTATTCATAAATATTAAAATATATTATTATTTCAATGATATTTTTGAAAAAAGATTTTTCATTAACAAATGAAAACAAATAGTGAAAATAATATTCTTCAGATTGTATTGACCTAACACTTATCCTAGCACTTATCCTAACACTTTGGATTTTTCTTTTTAGAGATTTAGTATCTATCTGAGAATTTGTAAATAGGAGTTATAAATTATATAATAAAGAACAATAAAATTATATCAATAAATTTCTTCTTTTTTATATAAGTAGTATTAATAAATAGCATAGAGTAGTACCGAAGATTTTGATTATTTATCTAAATTTTTCCTTATTTTTAATATCGGAAGAGTACTCACAAACCTATTTATATTTATATGTAATATAGACAATAGATAGTATAAAAGAGAAGATTTTGGCAAGAAGGTAGATTTATTGTTATCTTTTTAGCAAAAGTTTCTCTACTAAATAATTACCATCTTATTTGGTAGTAATTTAAGAAAGTATTCACCTTATAATTGGACTGAAATTTCCAATTTTTAATATCAGTAGGTAGATCTTTATTATTGGTGTGGGTGTATGAATAGATTAGGAGAGTCTTTACCGAAGGTTGCCGTTATCCTTCCAGCATTTAATAAGGAGGCTGAAATTGGCACAGTTGTGCTAATCGCTAAAAATTATGCTGAAGAAGTTATTGTTGTAAATAATGGAAGTTCTGATTATTGTTCAGATGTTGCAAAACTTGCTGGAGCTCGGGTTATTCAGGATTCTGAAAGGACTGGAAAAAACTTCTCTTTAAAAAAGGGAATAGAAGCTGCAAAAGATTCCGATATTTTAGTTACTATGGATATGGATGTCTGCAGAGATCCGAAGTTTATTCCAAGAATACTCGAGCCTATTAAAAATGAGAAATTCGATTTGGTAGTTGGAACCTGCGTGAGCAAGCAGAACAAAAGTTCAGAAAATGTGCTATTGGTTAATAACAAGAGAACTGAAAACAAACCAGTTGGTTTTTTGGCCTTTTCAAAAAACTGTCTTCAGCAAATTGACCTTTCTGAAGTTTATTTTAATTCCATACATTCCATAATGTCTATTTGTGAAAAGAAAAACATACGGGTTCATCATATTGACCTGCAGAAAGATCATGAGAAAACTCTTTTTAAAGCTTACAAGATTGGAGTTGTTGTTCCTGCATATAACGAAGAGCTCCTAATTGAAGAAACAATTAGCGGAATCCCTTCCTATGTAGACAAAATATACGTAATAAATGACTGCAGTAAGGATCGCACTGGAGAAATTATTGATCAGATGTCCGATCCTAGAGTTGTGCCAATTCATCACAAAGTTAACAAAGGAGTAGGGGCGGCCATTATAAATGGCTATAAACACGCTCTCGAAGATGAAATGGATCTTGTGGCAGTTATGGCTGGAGATAATCAGATGGATCCGGCTCAACTTCCTCGCCTTCTTATTCCTATAATTGAAGGAAAAGCTGATTATACCAAAGGGAACCGCCTCCTTTCAAAAGAAATGAGAAAAGGCATGAATACCTGGAGAGCTTTTGGGAACGGAATTCTTTCTCTAATAACAAAAATAGGAAGCGGATACTGGCATATAACTGATCCCCAGAATGGCTATACGGTTATTTCAAAAGAAGCATTAGAAGCCCTTGATCTGGATTCAGTTTACACTTATTACGGTTATTGCAATGATCTCCTGATAAAACTCAACGCTTATGGTCTACAGACTATAGATGTCCCAATGCCAGCCCGTTATGGAAGAGAGACTTCCACAATCAGATATGGGAACTATATTCGAAAAGTTGCTCCTATGATTTTTAGAGGTTTTCTGTGGAGGTTAAAAATGAAATACGTTGTTTTTGACTTTCATCCGCTTGTACTGTTTTACATTGCTAGTATGATCCTTCTACCAGTTGGATTTTTGTTTGGATTATGGATTCTTCTGCAAAAACTGGTATTTCATGGAGAAGTCTCTACAAACTATCCCTTGCTAGATGTGTTCATTTCACTTATGGGCATGCAATTGCTTTTGTTTGCTATGTTTTTCGATATGCAAGTAAACAAAATGACAGATGGTAGAATTTTGACGGCTTAAAAAAGACCACATCTGGAAACTTTTATTGACTAAATAAATTGTGAAGTTCCTTAAAATAAATCTTAATTTGAGAAAGGGACGGAGGTTTCTTTTCGCATTCCCCCAAATGAAGGAGATAATCTCTGATGCTTACTATTGAAACACATGACTTTACAAAATATAAATTCCAGGAACTCTGTGAGGCTGTGGCCAGCGTATATCCAACAATAACAATGGCCGAATATATGGACAGAAGGTACACTGACAGTTTTATTTTGATGCGTCACGATGTCGACAGGATGCCTAAGCGTGCATTGGAAACTGCTAAAATCGAACACGAACTCGGGATAAAATCTACATATTATTTCAGAATGACTAAAAGCGTATTCAAACCTCAAATAATACGCCAGATAAATGAGATGGGCCATGAGATTGGATACCATTATGAGACTTTGAGTGAAGCCAATGGAAATTCGGAAAAGGCATTGGATTTATTCAAATCACATTTAGAGGATTTAAGGCAAATTTGTGACGTAAAAACAATTTGCATGCATGGAAGACCTCTTTCAAAATATGATAATCGTGAGCTTTGGAAAAAATATGATTTTAAAGATTTCGGAATAACTGGTGAGGCTTATCTTTCCGTAGGAAAAGAACTTAATTACTTTTCCGACACGGGGAGAACCTGGAAATTTGGAAGTAATTTAAGAGATTATATCCCAGGAAAAGCAGAGCAAACCTATGCTAATACTACTGAAGATCTTATTGAGTTAATCAAGAGTCAGCAGCTAGATAATTTGTATATTTTAACGCACCCGGAAAGATGGCCTTCAAGTACTGTTGGATGGGGCTTATATTACTCAATGGATTTGTCTGTTAATCTCGGAAAGAAGCTTTTGATAAAACGTTGCAAGGACGAACAAAGTCTGCGTTTTGTAAATAAAAATAATCTATCGATCACAGTTGATATAGAAGACTGGTATCACATTCCCTCGGTTTGCGGATCCAGTTTCTCGATTTACAAAAATGTAAGTGAATTTTTTGAAAAATGGAATGATAGATATGATTATTTGACCGAATCTACAAAAAGAACTCTCGATCTTCTGGATGAATTCAACATAACTGCAACATTTTTTGTTGTTGCAGATGTTGCAGAACATTATCCAGGCCTGATTGAATCTATCTCTGAGAAGGGGCATGAAATTGCCTGTCATGGAGCAGATCATACCTGTGTTCTTGATCCAAAAACAAAAAAGCCTCGCATAAGTGTTAAAGAATTTGAGAAAACAACACTGAAGGCAAAAAAATCCCTTGAAAGAATCTCCGGACAGGAAGTAGTCGGATACAGGGCTCCAAATGCAATAATTACAGGCTGGATGCTAGATTCTCTCGAAAAAATTGGTTTTAGGTATGATTCATCTGTATCTGTAAATTCACTTTATAATAAATCAGATTCTTCTTTAGAAGCTGTTTCTTCTTTTCCATATTATCCTGCACCGGGCAGCCTGGAACCCACCTGTGAAACCAGAGATTTTGTAGAGTTTCCCTGGGCTTACTACGATATGGGAATTAAAATCCCTACATATGGTGGGCCTACTTTAAGGTTTTTAGGTTCCCGTTTGATCTCAAAAGGCCTAAAACAAAGCTTGAGTAGGGGCCATACGATATTTTATTTTCATCCAATTGACATCTGTCAAGAGAAATTTCCTCATATAGGAAACCAGAGACCATTTTACTGGACTGTAAAAGGAAAAATCGTTGAGGATAGGCTTCGGCATGTATTTAAAGGGTTCGAAAATGTAACAAAAGTTCCTTTGTGTAATCAGATAAAATACTATTATGAGATCTAAATAATAAAAGTGTACTGTTAAAAAATACAAATGGAGAAATTGTGTTAAGTATTTGGGAAAAAGGCATGGATCCCTTACTAGATGTAATATTTGGAAGGGAATGACAAATACAACTAAAAATAATTTATTGAAGTGGGAGAGACAATTTTAATGACAGAATATAGGAACCGGGATTTCACGCTTGATAAATTTCGTGAGCTTTGCTCTGCAATCCCTGATAAGTACACATTTATTACTATGAATGAATATGTGACTGCAGGCGATAAGCTTCCTATGTATTTTGTTCTAATGCGCCACGATGTGGATAAATTTGCAAAAAATGCCTTAAAAACCGCGAGAGTAGAAGAAGAATTTGGGATAAAAGCTACTTATTACTTTAGAAATACTAAGAGATCTTTTGTTCCAGAAACTATCCGAAAAATCGAAAATATGGGACACGAAGTAGGCTATCATTACGAAGTTCTAAGCAGCGCAAAGGGAAATTACGAAAAAGCTATTGAATTATTTGAAAAAGACATTCAGAAATTCGGGAAAATTTGTAATCTCAAGACAGTTTGTATGCATGGAGCTGTGTTATCAAAATATGATAATAGAGATCTCTGGAAATCATATGATTTAAAAAAATTTGGAATTCTCGGAGAGGCCTATTTGTCTATTGGAGAAAATGTCAACTACTTTACTGACACAGGTAGGGGATGGAATTCGAAAAACAATATGCGCGATTTTATTCCAGGTAAGATAGAGAAATTCTCTGCCAAAACTACTGATGAACTCATTAATTTAATTGAAAGCAATCATATTAATAATTTATATATATCACTCCATCCAGATCGCTGGAAATCCAATATAGTCAACTGGGGTTTATTCTGGGTAGAGGATCTTTTGCTTAATTCTGGAAAAAAGGTGCTAATGGCTGTGAGGCAATGACAGAAGTTATAACAAATATTCAAAATGAAGAATGGGAAATTTTTTTAAGTAGTATTAATAATGCAAGCATTTATCATACTCCTCAATGGAAAAACTTTTTAGAATATACATTTGGATACAAACCTAAATATCTGTTTTCAAAGGACGAGTGTGGAAAACTTTGCGGATTGTTACCTTTATTTTATGTAAAAAGTAAATTGACAGCCAATAGATTATGTTCTGTACCATTTTCTCATATTTGCGGATATCTTGGGACTGAGAATTCTAGAGCTTTACTTACAAAAACGGCAATGGACGAATGTTTAAAACTGGATGCTTCTTATTTTGAGATCAGGGATTTAGTAGAAGGTTTACAATGCCAAAATTCTTTTTCCACATATATATTAGAACTGTCCCCAGACCTTAGCACGATATGGAACAAATTAGATAAGGGGAGCGTCAGGCGAGCGATTAAGAAATCAGAAAAAATGGAAGTTAAAGTTAGTGTCACCAAAGATGAAAATGATTTGAAAGATTTTTATGAGCTTAACTGCGTGAATAAAAAAGAAAGCGGGGTCCCTTGTCATCCCTGGAAATTTTTCAAAAATATGTTCAAATTTTTGGATAATAATGTTTCCCTTTATACGGTAAAATACAATGATATAATAATTGCTGGGGGAATTTTTCTCTATTATTCTGACACAGTTATTTATGGATATGGGGCTTCTCATCCTGATTATCTTAATTATTACCCAAATAACGCGTTTATGTGGAAGAGTATTGAAGATGCATGCGGAAATGGGTATAGGTACTTTGATTTTGGACGTGTATCTTATGAGAATAAAGGATTAATGAATTTCAAAAGAAGGTGGGGTACAACTGAAAAGAAACTATATTATAGTTATTATCCCAAAAATCCAGGATCTTTGACCGAAAATCGAGAAACCCTAAAATATAAATTAGCTTCGAATGTAATTGAAAAAATGCCCCCATTAATTTACAAAAAGTTTAGCAATGTTGTTTTTAAACATTTTGGGTAAAATAATAAGAAGTTTATATTGAATAAATTATTGCTAAAAATAATTAAAGAAAAAATTTATTCGAGATTTAAAGATTCATCCTGCTTGTGATAATTTTGAAGAAATACGTGCAATTATATGGTAGAGAAATTTCCAAGAGTTAAAGAAAGGTAGGCATATAGTATATAAGGTGGGTTATATGATAAAAGGTTTAGTTCTAACAAGTAATTTTCCTACAAACTCTACAGTTACAGATTTTCTATCCCAATTATTTTCTAATAAACTCGTTCAAGAAAAGGTTGACTTGTTTGTTCTTGCCCCTCATATAGAAAAATCTCTTTTTAATGAAGATTTATATGGCATCCACGTCTCTCGATTTCCATACTTCTACCCTTTTAAATTTCAGAAACTTGCTTATGGAGGAGGGATTCCATATAATTTTAAAAATAGCTTGTTTGCAAAAATACAGGTTCCAATATTTTTTTTATGTGAATTCATATATACAATATTAATAATAAAAAAAGAAAATGTAAATTTTATTAACTCGCACTGGCTACTTCCTCAAGGTCTGATTGGGGCTCTGTGCAGTAAAATTTTAGGAATTCCCCATATCGCTAGCATGCATTCTTCAGAAGTCACTTTTCTCAGTAAGCTACCAATGAAAACTAAAATTGTTAAGTTTATTGTGGCAAATAGTAATTATATCATTTCGGCAAGTTCACATAGAGCAAATGAGCTATTATCGCATACTTCCAACGAGTTTGCTGAGAATGCAAAAGATAAAATTCATATAGTTCCACTAGGAGCTGATATCGGCAAGTTTAATAACACCGAAAATAAAGAATTGTTGAAAGCAAGATATGGATTGAGATCAAAACTTATAATATTATTTGTAGGCCGACTTGTAGAAGTCAAAGGATGCGAATATCTAATCCAAGGTTTCAAGACTGTAATTGATTCATTTAAAGATATTCAGTTAGTTATAGTTGGAGATGGGCCTCTTGAAGAGGATTTAAAAAAGAAAGTGAAAACTCTTGGATTAGAAGAATATGTTATGTTTACAGGCCTGGTCGATTATAGCTGTATACATGATTATTACATAATGGCAGATATTGTTGTAGTTCCTTCTATCGTAGATTCTTCCGGATTTCAAGAAGGTTTCCCAGTAGTCCTGATTGAAGCTTTAGCAGCTGGGAAAGCTATTGTCTCAACAAAAACTAAAGGAATAATGGAAGCTATTGAAGATAGGAATAACGGAATTTTAGTTGAACAGAAGAATGCAGAAAAAATTTCCGATGCTATCTTAGAACTGTTGACAGACGAATCTCTTAGGAAGAAAATTTCTGCAAATGCATTAGAAAGCGGAAAAAAATATGACTGGGATAATATAGCAGGGGAATATGTTAAGTTAATGGAGTTGGTTTCCCTTGACTAATCTTCTTATGTTAATTACTTCACTTGCAGGAGGAGGAGCCGAAAGAGTTGCTTCGGAGTTGAGTCTTAATATAAGTCCAAAAATAAGCAGGCGAATAGTAATTTTAACAGATGAAATCTCCTACTCTTCTAATGAACCTCCTTTATCTATGGCTATTAACTTCCAAAAACCACTAGCTCTGAGTTATATCTATGCTTTTTTAAAAGGGACAATCAAATACAAAAAATTATTAACTAAAAATAAACCTGACGTTTCTCTTAGTTTTTTAACCCTTGATAATCTTATTAATATTATTTCGTGTTATGGAAACAAAAGCACAAAAACAGTTATCTCTGTTCATATTGCTTTGTCAATGAAATTCAGGGATTCACACAAAGATAAAATTGCAAAAATAATAATAAAAAATCTTTACAATAAAGCCGACTTAGTAATAGCTGTTTCAGAAGGTGTTAGATATGAGCTTGTCCACGATTTTAATATTGATCCAGATAAAGTGAAAGTATTGTATAATCCAGTGGATATAAATAAAATTAAGCGTCTGTCAAAAGACCCAGTTCAAGATGAAGAGTGGTTTAATGAAAGCATTCCTATTATAATGAATATTGGCAGATTAGTAAAGCAAAAAGGGCAATGGCACCTAATCCGAGCTTTTTCGAAAGTTCGAAAAGAAACAGCTTGTAGATTAGTTATTCGCGGAAATGGAGAACTGAAGCCGTACCTGCAGAATCTAATAAAAGAGTTAGATTTAACTCAAGATGTAATATTTCTAGAATGGAAGGAAAATCCATTTAAATATGTTTCAAAGGCTACAATTTTTGCATCTACTTCTTTATGGGAAGCGCTTCCTTATGCGTTAACTGAAACATTGGCTTGTGGACGCCCTGTGATTTCAACTAATTGTAAGTACGGACCTCAAGAGATATTAGGGGATAACGAATACGGAATTCTCGTTCCACCTATGGATGGGGTAATGTATAATGGAAATGCCCCTTTAACTGCAGAAGAAATATGTTTAGCAAATACTATCATTAAATTACTAAAAGATGAAAACTTAAGAATTTTCTATTCAAATAAGTCAGTAAAAAGAGCATCTGAATTTGAACTAAAAAAATGTATTGATAAATACGAAAGATATTTGTATAAAACGGAATAAAATATTTAATCAATATAAATGCTGACAGTATAATTCTAGTTATTCAAAATTTTAGGGACTCCACCACGAAAAACCATTAGAGAGATGTCCATGTATGTGAAAAACCCATTAAATTTTGTTGAATGGAACATTAAGAGTTTTTTATTAGTTTTATTTTCTATACACATTGCGATGCTAGGTTTAATTGGTTTTTACATAATAAATATTCAAATTCCAATTTTGAGACAAATTGTTGGATTTCTTTATCTGACATTTGTGCCTGGACTACTACTTTTAAGATTACTAAGATTGAAGAACATATCTTTTATTGAAAAATATATGTTTACTGTAGCTTTAAGTCTGTTAACTTTAATGCTTTCTGGATTTTTCATGAATCAAATAGGGGTTTTTTTAATAGAAAAACCGTTATCAACCATTCCGTTATTTTGTATACTTTTCATAATAGTCTCAATACTTTTAATAATTTGTTATATACGTGAGAAAGATACTATATGCATGCTTCCACTTGAAAATTTAAATTATAGCTTATCTCTTCCAACTATATATTTAATTTTAGTTCTTTTTTTAACTTTATTTGGAACCTATGTAGTAAATTATTACCATTCTAATACTCCCCTACTTTTTGCTATATTGCTTATTGCTTTAGGTGTTTTTTTCGTATTTTTTGACAGATTTATCCCAGAGAGAATCTATCCATTTGTCATATTTCTCTTTTCAATTTCCTTATTATATCATAATTCATTAATTTCTTCAACTTTGTATGGTTTTGACATTCATCAAGAATATTATGCTTCAAATCTTGTAAACATACTTGGGAAATGGGATTACAATTTATACGGAAACATAAATGCAATGTTAAGCATCGTTATGCTAGCGCCTATTTATTCTAATATATGTGATCTTAGTCTTACATACGTTTTTAAAATAATATATCCGTTTATATTTTCATTCACCCCTCTTGGGATATATTTAATTTACAAAAAACAAGTAAATAATTCTAAAATAGCATTTTTTTCAATATTTTACTTCATGTCTATATATCCTTACTACACAGAAATGTTGGCGTTAGCAAGGCAAGAAGTAGCAGAAATGTTTCTTGTTCTCATTATTTTAGTGATGATTTCTAATTATGAGTTCCCTAAAAAAAAATTGCTTTATGTAATTTTTTCCTTTGGTCTGGTAATAACACATTATGGTTTATCTTACCTTTTCATTTTTCTCAGTCTAATAGGGTATATTTTTTTAATTTATCTAAACCAAAAGAGTGAAATATTTCGTATAAGAACTATTACCCTTTTTATTATTTTTGCACTTAGTTGGTATATATATATATCTAATGGATCAATATTTGAAACGGTAGTTAATCTTTTAGAAAATGTATATTATACAATCTCTCATGATATATTTCAGACAAGTGCAGTTTCTGTGGCTACAAAAACTACACCTTCAATCTGTGGGAAATCACTTAGATTATTATATTTGACATCTCAATTTTTTATATTAATAGGATTTTTACATTCAATAATTACTTATAAAAAAAACCAAAGCAATATTAAATTTTCGAAAGAATATCTTGGCTATTCTTTCGGATGTATCTGTTCTTTAGTTGTTTTTCTCGTTACTTCTTCAACTGGAATGAATATATATAGATTATTTCATATTTCCACCATTTTTCTTTCATTATTCTGTATTTTAGGGGGGCTGTTTGTCTTTAATTCAATAGAAAAAATTATAAAAAATACTGTACCAAGTTTTAATAATTTAAATGGACTAAAATTTATGAGCTTTTTTCTTTTTTTATTTTTATTATTCAATATTGGATTTATTCAAGAAGTGGTTAATGATTATCCTACTTCAGTTTCATTGAGTCAGGAATCTATGAAAAATGGAGATTATAATACCAGTATGCTTCTTTACAGATATTATATTCCTACTCAAGATATTTATGGAAGTGAATGGTTATCAAAAAATAAAAATAGAACTATGGGCGTTTATGCAGATGAAACAGCAGTCACGTTTGTACTTGCAGGGTATGGAATGATGCCAGGCCAAAAAAGTTTGTATGACGAAAAAAACAAATGTTCAAATTCGTACATCTATTTAAGATATCCAAATGTTGTTTATAATTTAATATCTAAAAAAGATTCAAATATGTATGAGTACGAGAATATTTCTGAGCTAAAATCAGTATTTAACGATAAATATATAATTTACTCTAATGGTTATAATACCGTTTACGTATAACGACTACTTATTTTTGCGCAGACTTGAGGTTTTATGAAAGTATTAATTTATGGTAATTTCCTTGATTACCAAATTAGATTAGCAAATGAACTCTGTAAAACACAGTCCGTTATGGTAATTATCTCCTCCTATAAATACAAGCATGAATCTTTAAACGAGCTTAATAAAAATATTTGTTTGGAATTTTTAGGGAAAGGAGATTCCTTATATACACATAAGAACTTATTAATTTTAAATGGATTTATAAAGAAAGTTTCAGATTTTAATCCTGATGTTGTACATATTCAAATAGGAGGAGGAGTCAGCTTATTCAATTTACCCTTCATTCTATTTTTATGTAGATATCCTTTAATTACAACATTTCATGATATTAAACCGCACTTAGGCGAATATAATTTAATTCGAAGCATTATACCGTGTTTATTAAGAAAACATTCAGATCAAATAATAGTGCATGGTAACAGATTAAAATATCAGATTTTAACTGAATATGGAGTTTCAAGTAAGATTGTCAATTCAGTTCCTATTGGAGAACATGAGACTGAACCATTCAAAATATACGAAAAACCTGATTTAAAAGAAGATAGACATGTTATATTATTTTTTGGTAGGATTTATGAGTATAAAGGATTAAAATATCTAATAGAAGCAGAGCCAAAAATTTCAGAGAAAATTCCAGATATAAAAATTATTATTGCAGGAGAAGGCGACGATTTTGAAAAATATAAGAGCATAATAAAAAATAAAGAAAATTTCATTATTTACAATTACCGAATACCATACCAGCAGGGTGCAGAATTATTTCAAAGAAGTAGTATTGTTGTTCTTCCTTACATAGAGGGATCTCAAAGTGGGGTAGTTCCAACTGCTTATAGTTTCAAAAAGCCGGTTGTAGCAACTGATGTTGGAAGTATTCCAGAAATAGTAGATGATGGTGTTACAGGACTTATTGTTTCACCTGGAGATTCTAATGAGTTGGCAAATGCAATTATTAAACTATTAAGTGATGATAACTTACGAAAAAACATGGGTGAAAAGGCCTATATAAAACTAAAAACCGATTTATCATGGGATAATATTGCAAAAAAAACAATTCAAATTTATAAAAAGGCCAAATATTCGAATTAGTTCTCTAATTCACAACATATTACCTGTTATTCTAGAATAGGTGGAAATTAAAAAATATTAACATGTTCCTTTAAGGTTAAAATTATTATAAATAATAATATATCTTTGAGCCTAACTAAAATAAATTGTGTCACTTACATTTTTTAATACTTTTTTCTTTTATTAAAATTTTATCGAAAGGTAATAAACCACTATTTGCTCAATATTAATAATATTTTTTAATAACAGGCAAAGTATTGATAATTTTTCTTTCTATCTGTGTCAACAGTTTCTTATCTTCGTTATCGAGGGAATCTGTTAGCAATATTAACATTGCATATACAATTAAAAATAAAATATAGAATAATAATACGGTCCATATATTATGAACAAATAAATTTCTGAACAAAAAAAATGTCGTTATTAATAAAATTACTAATGCACTAAATTTTATGTATCTTCTAGTAAACGGATGAATTTTAAGGAACTGATTTAACTTTAGAGTCATATATATTTCTATTATTATGAAGGAGATTGCTGACGCGATGGCCGCACCTAACATACCAAATGGAGGTATTAAAATTAAATTTAAGAATACATTAGAAATAGTGCTAATTAGAGAACAAGTCATTAATAAACGAGATTTACCAATTGCCATAAGTGTATAATAATTTAACCCGAAAAAAGAATTAACAATAAAACCTAAAGAAAGAATTTGTAGAACATTGCTTGCTTGAACATAATGAGAACCATAAAAGAAATTAAGAATAAATTCTGGAAATATAAATAGTATAAAAAATATCGGTAAAGTTATTATAAAACACCATTTTGTTGAAGTCTCATTAAGTGTCTTTATATCCATTATATTATTTTTACTATACATATAAGATATAATAGGCACATAAAGAAATCCTATAGAGTTAATTCCTGGAGATAAAAGATTAGCTAGAGGATATGCCGCGCTATAAGCTGCTACAGTTTCAGCAGTTTTGAAATATCCCAGCATTAATGTATCGGTCCAATTCATTACTGCCAATAATAAGCTTACCGTTAAAAGTGGAATAGAGAATCTCAAAAGTTTCTTGGTATTGTAATTAATCGAATTTTGCCCTAAGTTAAGCTTAATTGGCATATTTTTAAGAAAATAACCAAAAATTAATAAAAATGTAATTAAGATAGAAATAACATATGTGGAAACCATTTCAAAAAATGAACAATTAAAGACAACTGTTATACCTAGAAGTAAAAGGTACACTACAGGCCGTAAAATATTACCAAAGTAGATTTTTACTAAGGTTATATCGAAACCTCTAAACACGGATATGATTAAATCGACCATAACAGCAAAGGGTATTGAAAGCGCCATTATTTTCAATACAGGTGAAATACTTGGGTCATGAAATAGTCTTACTGCTAGATAATCTGATGTAAAATAAATTATACTTGTAATTAACATACTCGCGATAAGCACGCTTATAATAGATGAGAGAATTGTACCCCGAATATCATTCTTTTCGTCTTTGCCTCTTAAATATGCAATGTATCTTGTAGCTCCCTCTTCTAATCCTAAAGTAGAAACTGTCATACAAATGGATACTATAGTAAGTGATAAAGCGAAAACTCCATATTCAGTTTGAGTGGAAAACCTTACCATAACTACTCTAGCTAAAAATCCTAGAAATAAACTCATAATTGTTCCAACAAATACAAAAGTGGACCCTTTAGCTATTTTTTGAATTGATCTACTTACTATTTCAGACATAATTTCACGGAGATTCCTAAGTTTTTATACATCTAATTTCCTTTTTATACAAAATGTTTCGAAAAAGTTTTTTAAACACAATTGAAATTATAAATTATGACATGCTTTACTTTTTAAATTTTATATTTGGTTTAGATCTGTTATTAAGCAGTTTTATTACCTAAAAATACAGTGAAATATAAAATAATTTTTTATTAGATAGGTAATTTGAGTCATTTCGGTTCTTAAATTATTTTTTATAGCTTCGATTATAAGAAGTATTTTGTATAAGAGGCTATCCCAAAACCCATTTTTTATGTTTATTCTAATTTTTCAAAATTACTTTCGTTATCATATGCTCGATCCATAATCTGAAATACATTATTGGAAGAAGGAATTTAGAGTTTTGGGATCAGCTCTAAATATATGTTATCTTAAAATTCTGAACCAGTAATATATTGAAATTATCTGGATTGAATACTTATAATAAAATTTTAATCTATTTAATCTATTTAATTTTATTATGGTTAAAAAGTCATTTTCCAAGGGTAAAAAGAACTTAATTTTATTAGGAGAAAACCTAGAAAATGTGGATATCTAAAATAAATGAAGATCAGGTATTTTCGATTACTGATAAATTTTTATAAACATCAATTTTCTATATTTAATTGTTTAAAAAAATCATGTTCAATCTTTAATTCTAATACGTAAATCCTATATATTAATTGTTAATTCATTCCATATGTAGCATGAAGACTCTAAAAATTAGTTTGTTATTATTTCTCCTTATTTTATTTTATACTACGACAAGTAGTCCAACCTATATCGAGTCAAATGTCATAATTGACGATGACTGCCAACCAGCAGTATCTGGGCTTTATCTGACATCCAATTATGCAAATGATGCTGCTTGTATCCAGGCAGCTTTAGATAATGCAAAGAGTGGGGATACAATAACTATCAGAGAAGGAGACTATTATATTACAAAAAAAATTTACCAAAAAGATAAGAACCTTAATATAATAGGCCAAGGAAAAGTCACTTTTTATCTTAAGACTGAAGAAGGCTATAAAAACGGACTCTATTTTAGCGGTTCGATAATCACAAATAAGCCTCTGTCAGTTAATGCCCAAAAAGGATTATCTCAAATAGTTTTAACTGATGCATCACAAATTCGTCAAAATGACTTAATTAAGATTTGGAATAATGCTAAGTGGTGTCCGTTAGATTATCCAGATCAAATGACAGGAGAAATGTATGTAGTAAAGAGTGTGAATGGGAACATTATAACTTTAAATGAGCAGCTTCTAAGAGATTACAAATTATCTGAAAATTCTCAAGTTGAAATATACAGGCCAATCCAGATAAATATTGAAAACATAAGAATACAAGACAGTGGATCTACAACATGTCATGAAGGTTTGGCTTTAAAATATTGTAAAGATAGTTCTGTAATTAATTCTTGGTTTAAAGACAGCGGATTTGCAGCAGTTTCCCTTTATTCCTGTTTTAATGTAAATGTTACAAACAATGAGATTTATAACTCAATTCTCTCAGGCAGTGGATATGGAGTTGGAGTTTGGAGTGCATCAGCATTTATTGACATTGATAATAACTACATTGAAAATTGCAGGCATGCTATTACAGGAAATACAGACGAGCGTAAAGCCTTAAATCGAAATGTGAAAATATTAAATAATATAATAACCGGGGCAAATATTTCGGATTCCCACGCAATTGATGCTCATCCTGTAACTATAGATTATATGGTAACAAATAATAAGATATATTTAAATCCTGAATTTTTTGCTTTTGCGGATGGTACTCTTAAGTCAGTATTTTCAGATAATGAAGTTTATGGAGGATATGGAGCAGTTGCAAGAAGAGGTAATCTAAATAATGGAGTACATTTAATAAAAGATAATTATATTGAGGAAAGTAATGGATATACATATGAAGGTCTTGGGAATGGTGTTGGAAACACACTTGAAATTGTAAATAATCGTCAGTATGGAGGAAAATATGGGGTTGCTTTTCCCTATTCTGAAAGTTTCAAAAACATAATAATAGCTGGAAATACATTTAGTAATATCTCTAATCAAGGAATATATCAGAAGTTTCATATAAATGGGGTAAATTTAAAAATTTGCAATAACACATTTAAAAAAATAAATAGAGATGGGGTGTACATAGACGGAAATTCATTTACGAATGGAGAAGTTAAAATACAGAATAATATATTTGTAAATGTATATCCATCGAAACCAGGCTCTGAAATTACAATAAAAAATATTCAAAATCCATTAATCAATAAAAATAAAATTTAACTAATTCAGAAAATAATCATTTTTGCTTTTTATTTATATAAAAATCTTGAATAAACTTTTTCTAGTAATTGAAAAATAGAAGTATTATTAATATGTCAGATATATTAAAAAATATAAATATATCAAAACTGTAAATATAAAGTACAAAAAATACTAAAAAATCTTTTATAGAAGAAAGATCATTTCTGTTTTGCAGACTTTCTCAACTTTTTCATTAAGCAAATTGAGGTAATTTCTCGATATACTTGATAGTACGTCCTACTTTTTACCTTATTATAAATTTAAGGTCGAATGTAGTTAAGTATGCTCAAATTTAGATGCAAAATTTACCTCTGTTTTTTGGAAAGGTATCTTATAAGAAAGATTTTTTGAATTCTTACTGCCTGTCAAAAATAATTCTACCAATAAATATCTTCCTTTCAAATCGGGGGGTTTTAAGGGAAGGTTAAGTTCCACTGTCAATAAAATTTGAGCTAGTATATTATATATGGAGAATTAAGGTTGAGTGAATACCTTGGGGAAATTCTGCAATAAAGTAAATGTCTTGGGAGGGAACCTAATGAAAAAACTAAAAACCTATTTGACATTATTACTTATTGCTGTTTTATATTTTACATTAAATAGTTCTGTTGTATTAGCATCTAATGTCATAATTGACGATGACTGCCAACCAGCAGTATCTGGGCTTTATCTGACATCCAATTATGCAAATGATGCTGCTTGTATCCAGGCAGCTTTAGATAATGCAAAGAGTGGGGATACAATAACTATCAGAGAAGGAGACTATTATATTACAAAAAAAATTTACCAAAAAGATAAGAACCTTAATATAATAGGCCAAGGAAAAGTCACTTTTTATCTTAAGACTGAAGAAGGCTATAAAAACGGACTCTATTTTAGCGGTTCGATAATCACAAATAAGCCTCTGTCAGTTAATGCCCAAAAAGGATTATCTCAAATAGTTTTAACTGATGCATCACAAATTCGTCAAAATGACTTAATTAAGATTTGGAATAATGCTAAGTGGTGTCCGTTAGATTATCCAGATCAAATGACAGGAGAAATGTATGTAGTAAAGAGTGTGAATGGGAACATTATAACTTTAAATGAGCAGCTTCTAAGAGATTACAAATTATCTGAAAATTCTCAAGTTGAAATATACAGGCCAATCCAGATAAATATTGAAAACATAAGAATACAAGACAGTGGATCTACAACATGTCATGAAGGTTTGGCTTTAAAATATTGTAAAGATAGTTCTGTAATTAATTCTTGGTTTAAAGACAGCGGATTTGCAGCAGTTTCCCTTTATTCCTGTTTTAATGTAAATGTTACAAACAATGAGATTTATAACTCAATTCTCTCAGGCAGTGGATATGGAGTTGGAGTTTGGAGTGCATCAGCATTTATTGACATTGATAATAACTACATTGAAAATTGCAGGCATGCTATTACAGGAAATACAGACGAGCGTAAAGCCTTAAATCGAAATGTGAAAATATTAAATAATATAATAACCGGGGCAAATATTTCGGATTCCCACGCAATTGATGCTCATCCTGTAACTATAGATTATATGGTAACAAATAATAAGATATATTTAAATCCTGAATTTTTTGCTTTTGCGGATGGTACTCTTAAGTCAGTATTTTCAGATAATGAAGTTTATGGAGGATATGGAGCAGTTGCAAGAAGAGGTAATCTAAATAATGGAGTACATTTAATAAAAGATAATTATATTGAGGAAAGTAATGGATATACATATGAAGGTCTTGGGAATGGTGTTGGAAACACACTTGAAATTGTAAATAATCGTCAGTATGGAGGAAAATATGGGGTTGCTTTTCCCTATTCTGAAAGTTTCAAAAACATAATAATAGCTGGAAATACATTTAGTAATATCTCTAATCAAGGAATATATCAGAAGTTTCATATAAATGGGGTAAATTTAAAAATTTGCAATAACACATTTAAAAAAATAAATAGAGATGGGGTGTACATAGACGGAAATTCATTTACGAATGGAGAAGTTAAAATACAGAATAATATATTTGTAAATGTATATCCATCGAAACCAGGCTCTGAAATTACAATAAAAAATATTCAAAATCCATTAATCAATAAAAATAGAATACTTAAATTTTGATGACCAAAAAATATATGTCCTTAAATCTGAATAAGATGTGAAAAGGTTTTTATAACATGTGCTCTCAAAGCATTGGGAGCATATTGTTAACTATGCCTTTACTGTAGAAATTTATATTTATTTTTATTTAATAATTATCTGTTGGGTTTTATATGCTAGTGGGCATGTCTTCAAGCATTATTTCATTTATCATCGCTTCTCCAAGCTTGATTTCCGCAATATCAACCTTTGGTCTTCCACAGTATAGTTTTTTAATGGTAATAGCGCTTATAATACTTTATTCATTAAAAGAAATTCTTTCTTCGTGTAAATTATGGAATAATTATCTTAATAACTCTTTCAACTTAGTAATTATACCTTTTATTTTCTGTTTTGTAATTATTGTTATTTATAGAGCTATTATTATGTAACTAAAGCAAAAAATTACTATTTATTCTAGCAGGAAACATATTTATAACTTATTTTCAATTAATCTCTGTCTTTTTTTACTTATAAGGTTGTATGCTATACGAAAATAATTTAATACTCAGCTTATTTGTGAGCCCGGCTCAAAACTCTTAACCAATCTTTCATCTTTAAATTCCAAATGAAGAATAAGATTATCAAGAGGAATATAGTTTTAAGCCTTATTTTGTAATCATAAAATAGGCCTGAGACGACTCAATAAATAGAAAACTCTTAATTTTTATAAATTGAAACTAAAGAGAATTTTGTTCAAAATATTAAGAAATTCAGCCTATTGAATAGTATGGAAAAATTCCGAAAAGGAAAATATTGGCAAAACCATGTACGAATACAGCAAATGGTAGACTTTTTGTTTTAAAAAAAAGAAAACCTATGACAAACCCCACAAACATAGTATAAAGAATTTCGTAGAAGGTACCATATCCTGAATGCATAAACCCAAATAAAACACTTGTAATCATTAAGGCTTCCCATTCATTCAATGACTTTTCAAGTCTGATTTGAAGAATTGACCTGAAAATGAGTTCTTCTATTAGCCCTATTAAAAAAAACATCACAAGGGTAAGTTTAAGTATATTTACAAAAGTAATCTCAAAAATGAGGGGATCTGTTTTAAGAATTAAGTACTCTCCAAGTCCTAAAAGGAAGCAAAGCGGTAAAGAAAGAAATAGATAGAATAATAAGTTTTTTTTATTAATACCAATATCTTCAAAATTTTTTCTCTGATGTATTATAATATGTATTACTGGAATTGCAAGTAGACTATATATAATAATAAGAATATAAAGGATATCGTCAAAGAAGCTTGGAACTGAGATTGTTAAAATTCTCAGTACTGGGAGAAGCATTAAAGGCATATATATTTTATGAATTTTTGGGTCATTTAAAAAAATATTGGAAATTGATAAAAAGATTAAAATCCCAATATGAATAGATCCCCCTAACATAATCATATTAAAAAAAATAAAGATTTCAGCAATTAGTATACATATAACTGGGATTATAATATATAACCGAAAATTTTTTTGTTCTATTTTTCTTTGAAATTTATTATTATCCATAGAACGAAAAACTGCTAATAAATTTAAAGTTAAAGCTAAATTAATTATTAAATGGGTTATTCCTTTTTTGTATTTATTGAGCTTAGTTAATTTTTTCATGCAAATTATTCCTTTTTAAATAAGATAATCTTGATTATTTTTATTTTTTACAAATCATGAAACTTATTTGCTATTAATTATTATATTGTTTTTACTAATAGAATAAAATATTTTGTTCTTTGTATTTATGGATATGAAAAGGATATATGTTTTCAGAATACTGGTAAGCTGTGAGAGACATTACAATTTAAAAATTTAATCTAAATTCAAAAATATTCAAAATACTTTGTAACTGAAAATTTTACCTATATTTTTTCTGCGTAATCCTTAAGCGAACCCCATATAAATTTTTATTGATATTTTCACTTTATATTTGAAAATTATAATTATTTAATTATATGGAAATTCAAAGCTAAAAAATACATGTGTTATAACTCTTCTTAAAAACTTTCATTTAAAAATATATCACGACGATTTATCGAATGAACTAGGTAGCTACAAAATAGACAGAGTTATCAATATATACTTTAAAAAATACTCTTATTATGCCCTATCCAGTTGTACATTTACTTTTCTTAGTTTTCTGCGCCAGCGCGGTAGCAATTTATGCCCTTGCCAAATCTGCATCCAGAAAAGAACTTTCACATAAGAATATAATGCAAATCTTATTGCTTTTGTTTGTAGGCAGCGCAGCTACAATGTTTCCAGATATTATAATTGTTCACAGCCTCTTAGTAAACGGGGATATGGAACATTGCTGGGTTGGTCCAATTCCGACGCATTCCTTCATCTTCAGTTCTATCGCGTTTCTATTCGGAATCTCAGTTGGATATATTGTTTATCGAAAATTAAATAAAGCAATCTACCTTGGGCTTTTTGCTGAATCTGCCTTCTTATTTCATGTATTGTTAGACGACGTTTTTGAAGAGGGATTTGTTTACTTTTATCCAGTATACAACGAACCAATAAGCATGATTTCATTAATGGAGGTGGGTCTTCAGAATACCACTCTTACTCAATATCTAGGAGTGTCTTTTGTATCAGTTTTCTTTGTTTGCTTTGTAATAATGATATCACTGTTTTCTCTGGATAAATTTGGCTTCGAATTCGGATATTCAGAAAAAGAGCTGGAAAATAAATGAAAAAGAGAATAAAGGTTATTAAAAGATCTCCAATAAAGTAATAAAGAAAAAAGAAAATCTAAAAGCAAATTAAAATTAAAAAATTGATTTACAACTATAGTCACACTTTCAATTGCTGCAACAAAACAACTTTACATCTCATAAAGCAGTTGCATTATTTAGCCTCGTTACTATAATAAAAATTAGTGATCATGATCAAAGGTCTCAAGTTCTCCTACTCCAGCATGCTTTTTTACAACACAAGCAGGATAACCCAGAGCAAGACTATTTGGAGGAATATCTCTGCTAACTACTGATCCTATTCCTATTATTGAGTTATCTCCTATTTCAACTCCCTGTGTAATTATGCATCCTGGATTTACCGAAACCCCGCTCCCGATTTTTATAGGAGCCATTGTCCTCGGATACGCGTGTCTTGTGGTTAAACTGCCTCTCGTATGGGCAGACAATATGCATCTATCCCCATTTCAGAGTAATCGCCTATTGTAATTAGTTCAGGGTGGATTCTGTCAAAAAAAATATTATACCCGATATAAACGTTTATTCCAATATTAACTCCTCCTATTTTACACAGGCTTATTTTTCATTGAAGAATAGCAATTTATCAAATTATAAAGCTAATTAATGTTAATGTGCAGTTTAAAAAAAGATATAAAATAATCACAATAGAATTATAGTCAATTATTTTATACATAAAATATCTTTAGTTAAGTAAGCCCTATAAAAAATGTAATTTTTATAAATGGTTATATGGGAGAAATAATTAGTGTAAACGTTATGTATAATGATTGTAAGAACTTATTTAAATTGCATTACAGGAGAAAATAAATGGATATAAACTCATTTTTATCCGCATCTAATTATAAAACACCATCCGAATTCAAGAAACTAAAATTTATTTTCAAAATAATATGTAAATATTCGAAGGAGAATAACATCGATATAGGGGATTTAAGAATATTAGAAGTGGCTTGTGGCCAAGGGAATATTGCACTTCCGCTTGCGTCTCTAGGTTGCTATGTACGTTGCTTTGATATCTCTAAATATGCTATAGAAACTCTTAAACATGAAATAATATTAAAAGATATAAAAAATCTTAATGCGACAGTTGAAGACGTCTACTCTTTCAAAGATTCTAAAAAGTACCATATAGTTATAGCATCAGAGGTCTTTGAACATGTTAATGACCCAAAAAGACTAAGTGAAAATATCAAAAATCATCTAATGTCAGACTCTCGCTTAATTGTGACTATACCAAATGGCTATGGTCCTTGGGAATTAAGTAACCGTATATTATGGTACCATTTAATAAGATCCAATTTTATACGCAAGCTACTGGATCGGCCAAAATTTAATCCCTATCCTGGGGAGATACATTGCCAGTACTATACAAGAAGTAAATTGATTGATATTATAAATATATCAGTCGTCGATTTTTCGAACTCAAATTCGATTCTCGCTGCATTATGGCCAATTTATCACTTTAAGAATAATATAATAGATTCTATCGATATATTACTTGCAGATTTTGTTCCGTACTGGTTGGCTAGCGGGTGGTATTTTGTATTTAAACACTCAGTTAAACTATAAAATAACTATTATAACATGATTAATCTTGTTTTTTATTATCATCACAATTTCTATATCTAAATACTCATATAGTTTCCTAAACATTCGTCTTTTGAGAGATAATACTTTATTCTTGTCTATTGCTTCTAAAAAATGTGAGTATTTTATACCCTCTTTTATTTGTTTAAAATAATATTACTGTTTTCTTTATAGGATTCGGTTTGAATTCTATTTTATTAGGAAGAGGTTAAAAATAACTAGAAGTAAGATATCCAAAATAATTATGGGAGTAGTAAAACCATATTTTACAACTAATAAAAATCACTTAAGCGTTATCAATTATCTTAGGCTCCCCTAAGTTATCAAGCTTTTTTACAACACGGGCAGGATAACCCAGAGCAAGGCTGTTTGGCGAAATATCTCTGCTGACTACTGATCCTATTCCTATTATTGAGTTATCTCCAATTTCGACACCTTGCGTAATAATACATCCTGGATTTACCGAAACTCCACTCCCGATTTTTATAGGAGCCATAGTTCTTGGATATGCCTGTCTTGTAGTTAAACTGCCCCTTGTGTGAGCAGATAATATACATCTATCCCCAATTTCAGAGTAATCTCCTATTGTAATTAATTCAGGGTGTAACCTATCCAGAACAACATCATATCCGATATAAACGTTTTTTCCAATATTGACACCCCTCATCCTGTGCAAACTTGCCCTCCAGGAAGGGACAGGCACGCCTGAAGCAAGCCTTTCTAGAACCCAGTTTTTAAAGTACTTTATTCCAAAAATAAGCTTATTACTATGATAGTGATCAGCAACTTCGGAAAAGGTTACTTTGTCCCTATTAGATACAATAGAAGCCATTGCAGTACACCATTTTGTCAAATTATAAAGTCAGATTATGTAGTCCTTATACACCATTTAAAGCTCACTTAGTTAATTTGATTATTGTATTGGTAATTCCCTGCAAAGTATCGAAATTCTCAGGAGTTAGCATATCTTCAGGAATTTCAATAGAATGTTTCTCGCAAATAAAATCCATAAGTTCAAGCAAACCGATGGAATCCAGAACACCCTTCTGGGTAAGAGAATCAGTATCCTCTAATTGAGTATTTTCATCCATAAAAGAGCTTGTTTTGAAGTACTCGATTAAGCCAGTTTTAATATCTTCCATTAATTACCACTTGCTATCCATAAATAACAGATTAAACAATTATACTTCATAAAATCTAAAAATATATTAATCAAACGCTTTTTTATTGTCAGAAAACGTATTCTTTAATTTTAAAGTTTTTAATTTTGCCATATAACTATGAATCTAATTTTAATTTTTCATAAAACTGAAGCAATAGAGAAAGAGCTTAAGAATCAAGATAAATTATTGAAATTAAAAATATGAATATGAAGAAACGATCAAGCCAATTGAAAAAAAGAATAAAAAATTAACAGATTAGAATTAAAAATACATCATAGGAAATTAAGTTTAACAATAAAAACTAAAAAATGAACTATACTTCCTAAGCATAATTCATTTTTCACGCTTAAATTTAAGATTATTTAAAATTTAACGCCAAAAAAATTCCAGCGGTGCTTTGAAATCTCAACATAATCAGTTGTTTCTGAACTGAAGCCTTTAGAATTTTCTACCTTCAAAGTAACTGTATATTCTCCTGCCTTACCATAAACATGAACAGGATTCTCTTCTGTTGAAGAAGTTCCGTCTCCAAAATCCCAGTACCATTTTACAGGTTCTCCGGAACTCATGTCAGAAAAAGCAATCTTGAGAGCCTTTCCGGAAAACAAGCTTGTGCAAAAAGCAGCAATAGGTTCTCTAGCCTTCAGTTCCACAATCTGCTCCGTGCCCCCG
Source organism: uncultured Methanosarcinales archaeon (assembly GCA_964520335.1). Lineage (GTDB taxonomy): Archaea > Halobacteriota > Methanosarcinia > Methanosarcinales > Methanosarcinaceae > Methanosarcina. Next base: position 31,530 of record CAZFNE010000003.1, read on the forward strand.
ATATTTATCTTGAAGAAGCCTGGAGGAATAGAGCTTGTATCATATCTGTATTTGAACTTCCCTTTAGAATTAGTTTCCAAAATCTGGGAAGCCGTGAAATTCAGATTTACAGTATCATTGCCTTCCGTGGCATTTCCTTCAATTACAACAAGGTAAGACAGGGGAGGTACATGCTCCTGGGAAATACTTGCATTTCCATCTACAGCCTCTGCAGTGAGGTTGATCCAGACAAATTTATTTACTCCAACGTGCAGGTCTTCAACTCCTTGAGCCCGCACAGTAAAATTATTATCGAATCCTTCAGGAATCTGGATCTCCTCAAGCACATATGAATATCTTCCTTCAAAAACCGGAACGTCTACATCAAAAGAGACCTCCCCCTTAAGTTCCTCATCAGGGTCTGCCCAACCCTGTATCTTTATTACATCTCCTACAGTTGGAAAAGTAGGGGTAAGCTTCCAATCAACCTCTGCTGCTGCCGGGGAAATAAGCACGCATAATAAAAGAAATGCAGACAAGAAACAAAAAACATGTTTTGCATTTTTCGATTTCATAACTTTTGATTCACGTCTATGATTTACGTCCACTGAGATATTTTTCATGAAATATTCTCCTCTATGCTGTTATATTCTTAAACCAGTATCCTTAAACCAGATCCTGCATAAAAAGTAAAAACGACCTCTACAGAGCTTTTTATTACCTGTAAGCTTAAGAATAAGCATCATACAACATTACAGATTTTTTGCTAATGAAAAAGAACTCATCATTTATAAAATTTGTGACTTCATGAGATTTTGAAGAAAGAAGTATAATTTAAGCTACTTATAAATCACAAATAAAAAAAGAAATCGTTAATTACTGATCTTTTATCATAACCTGACAAAGAAATGTAATAAAAATTGAATATAGAATAAAAGGACAATAAGAAGAATAAGAAAAAAGCTTAAAAAGAAAAAAATATGAGATAAGGGAAGCAAAACGTGGTTAGTTTGCCCCTTAGTTTAAATTGAAGTTTTAATTTACATTAATTCACTTCAGTTTAGTTTGGTTTAATTTAATTAATAAACTAAAATTAAACCTCTTCGACTTTCTGTCTTCCCATCTCAAAAGCCCTTAAATTGATTTCGATTGTTTTCTGCGGGACAAGGGCCTTAATACTTTCAAGTAAAGCCTCTTTTGAAATCGGCAAATACCCGGAAACTGCTCCGACCATTGCAACGTTCATTGCAAGCCTGCTTCCCGCTTCAAAGGCTACTTCATCCGCATTAAACGCCTTAACAATGTATTTTTCAGAAAGAGCATCAAGAATCTCTTCAACATCAGGATACTTTGCAAGCCCTGAAAGCACAGTTACAGGCAGCACAGGCTGGGTATTTACAATAACAATTCCCCCGTCCTTCAGGAAATCAATATACCGGATCGTTTCCATAGGCTCAAGAGCAAGCATAAGATCTGCCCCCTTTTTGGGAATCATAGATCCGTATTCTTCTCCAATCCGGATATGGTTAACAACCGAACCTCCTCTCTGGGCCATGCCATGCGTCTCTGCAGCCCGGATAGGCAGCCCTGAACTAACTGCAGCATTTCCAATAATATCTGACGCAAGAATTGCTCCCTGCCCTCCAACTCCTGTAATAAGAAGGTCGAACTTCTTTTCCTTGCTCTGACCTTCTCCCTGGTTTTCTACTTGATCTTCTGCCTGATCTTCTGCCTGAATTTCAATCCATTCTTCTTCCTGGCTCATTGCTTCACCTCCTGACTTTTCTGAACCGCCTGAACCACCTCTATTGCCCCAAACTTGCAAATCTGGGCACAGGCCCCACACCCACTGCAGAAAGCAGTTATTTCAGAGCATTTGTTCTCGTCATCAAACTCAATTGCAGGACACCCAAATCTGACGCACTGCTTACATCCTTCACATTTTTCAGGGTCAACAACATAAGGCACTCTTTTAATTCCAGCTCGCTTTCCTGAAATCACACAGGGCTGTTCTGCAATAACCACGGCTGTCCCTTTGAACTCCTTTGCTGCTTTAAATGCTTCCAGGGTTTCTTCCATGTTATATGGATCAACAACAGCTACGAACCCTGCTCCCATTGCCCTGCAGAGCTCTTCAAGCGAAACCTGCACCGTTGGCTCCCCTGTTGCTGTAAACCCCACCCCGGGATTTGGCTGGTGGCCTGTCATTGCTGTAATTCGATTATCCAGAATTGTAACCGTTATATCGGCTTTATTGAAAATTGCATTCAAAAGGGAATTCATGCCTGTATGGAAAAAGGTCGAATCTCCAATAGAACAGCAAATAGGCCGTTTTTCTCCTGAATGGTAAAGTCCTGAAGCAATACTTATGCTTGAGCCCATGCAGAGCGTAGTTTCAACTGTCCCGCTCTGGATCCCAAGGGTATAGCAGCCGATGTCGCTTGGATAAATCGCATCTTTTCCAAAAACCTTTTTCATGGCATAAAAAGTAGCCCTGTGCGAACAGCCTGCACAAAGCACTGGAGGGCGCGGAGCAAGTTCAACAGTTGGCCTGGCAGGTTCAGGTTCCACCTCAAGTTTAAAAACCTTCTCAAGGGCATCAAGGAAAGCAGTAACATCAAGCTCTCCTTCTCTTGGCACAAACCCGCCTGCTTTCCCAAAAATTGTAACTGGAAGCCCTTCTTCCTGTGCAATAAGTTTCACCTGCTCTTCAACAACAGGCTCGAGTTCCTCAAACACAAGTACAGCTTCTACATTTTGAAGCAGCTCGAGAATTAATTTTCTCGGAACAGGATATGTCCCGATCTTTAAAAAAGAAGCCTCAACATCAAGCTCTATAAGCGCTTCTTTCGCATACGCAGCGGCAATCCCTGCCCCTATTACTCCAAACCGCGCTTCAGGTTTCAGTTCAAGCGAATTCCAGGGAGATTCGGCAAGCTCGTCTTCAATAGGCTTCTGGATAGAGAGCAAATGAGTATGGCGAGGCCTTGCATTTTTCGGAAGCATAACCCAGCGGTCAAGCAGTTTTTCAAAATTAGGTGAGGCCTTTTCTGTAGGGATTGCTCCAAGCTCGATATCTGATTTGCCGTGCGAAATCCTGGTTGTGGGCCTGAAAAGCACAGGAATCTCAAATTTTTCGGAAAACTCAAAGGCATAAGGCAGCATATCCTTGGCTTCCTGGGGAGTTGAAGGATCAAAACAGGGCACAAGGGCAAACTGTGCATATCTTCTGGTGTCCTGTTCATTCTGGGAAGAATGGCACGACGGGTCATCCGCAACAATTGCAATAAACCCGCCTTTAGTCCCTGCATAAGCCAGAGTCATAAAAGGGTCGGCTGCAACATTCAAGCCCACATGCTTCATTGTAACCACAGAGCGTACCCCTGCCCAAGCAGCTCCGACTGCAACCTCCATTGCAACTTTCTCATTAACCGACCATTCAACATAATAATCCCTGTCTTCCCGGCATGCAAGTGTATCTATAATCTCTGAAGAGGGGGTCCCGGGGTAGCCTGCAAGCACCTGCACGCCACCTTCCATCAACCCACGAGCGATTGCAACGTTTCCAAGCATATATTCACGCATAGTCATATCAATAATCTCCAGCATTCAAGCATAGAAAATGCATTATAATGATTTCTAAAAATAATTCAGTATAATTTTTAGTATAATTTTCAAGTGTAATTTCAGTTAATTTCTTACAGATTATTGTCAGTAACTTCAAATCTTAATTATTAAATTGTATTTATTATAAGTATGAAAAGCGATGCAAACAAGCAAATGTGCCGCCTGTTCTCAGGTAAAACTTTGCATATTGAAATAACATGATCAATAATATACTTTCGGATAATCGTGCTAGAATTTGTAATCAAGGGCAGAATTACAAGAATGAGGATAACAATTCTTAAACCTAGCTCAAACTTGATTACCAGTGAAATATCATTAGATAAAGCCAAAAAAGCTAGAATTAATTTCAAGCAAAGGAGTGTTTATCTATAATTCTACCCAGAGCTTTATCCACTCTCGTTTTCACTCTTAGAGTGGTCACAAAGAAATAAAAATGAAAATTTGCATGAAACTGGATGGGGTATGTAATGGAACTAAAGTACATCGAAATTAAGGTTTGTCCAACGAAGCATATGGAGATTATCTTAACCAGCTTTTTGAAGATATCAAAGCCGGGAAAATATCTGAAGAAAAAAGCCCAAGTATTGTAGCCCGGACTCCTGAAGATGTGGCAAAAATCCTGACAAACGAAAGTGTGCGCCTTCTCCAAGTAATTCGAGAAAAAAAGCCAGAATCAATAAGTGAACTTGCTAGAATCCTGAACCGAAGCCAGTCCAACGTATCAAATGACGTAAAATATCTGGAAGGTATAGGCCTTCTCGAGCTTGAAAGAAAAGGTTTTGTACCGCACAAGAAACCTGTAGTCAATTATGACGCAGTAAGAATAACTGTAGATTTGACTATTGATTCGACTTGCTAGGATGATTTATTAGATAAATTAGCAAGTCAAATTTAAAAGAAAAATTAGGAGTTATATGAAGTAGACTTCATAGGCCAACTAACATTTTTGATTTCACCAGCGGGATTCAAGAAATTTCTCAAGCGCCGCAATTTCTTCAAGTTCGACTTCAAATTCTCCACCTTTCAAAGAAGCCTTGAAAAGTTCTCGGCTGGCAGGAACGATTCCGGCAACTTTGGTGGAATCAACCGATTCAAGCAGGTCCTGTTTAATATCTTCTTCGACCTTATTAAGCACAAAGAAAACCTTATTTCCGGCCTGTTCTCCAAGTTCTTCAAACTTCTTTGAGAGCTTTATGGACTCAAACGAAGGGTCAACTACCACAAGAATCAGGTCAAAATCCTTGTCAACCCCCCTTCCGAAGTGTTCGGTACCCGCCTCAGTGTCCACAATTACGATATCTTTTTCTCCGAGGTCAAGGTTTTCAAGGAATTCCCGCGTCAGGACTCCCATAGGACAGGCACAACCTTCTCCATAGTCATGGATTTTGCCAACAGCCATCAGCTTAACTCCATTTTTTTCCTCCACAAATTCAGGAGGGAGGTCGGAAAAACTCCATCTTTTCTTAAAAAATCTAGACTGCTGCTGTGCAGGTTTTCCGGAAGCATCATTGTTGGCTGCAAGGCCCCAGAACTGTGTAGTCTTTGGAGCTGCCCTTTGTTTTTCCTTAAAGCTTTGTTTCCCTCCGAAATACTTCATCAGGTCTTTTGGCTCTTTCATCCCTAACTGGCTATGCAGCCCATAATTGGATTCATCGATATCAAGCACAAGTACATTTCTTGTCTTTGCCATTTGCTTTGCCAGGAGGGCAGAAATTGTACTTTTTCCGCTTCCTCCTTTCCCGCACACTGCTATTCTCATTTCCAGTTCACCTATCCCAGTAATTTAACCTGCTAAATTTAAAACACTTTCTTTAAAGAATTTCCTGTTTAAACCTCGGTAAAATGGAACATAAAAATTTCTGGCATTGGTAGTTATATGGAGTTATATATTATTAGGAACTATAATGATATATGA
>CAZFNE010000004.1:0-6862 GCA_964520335.1 uncultured Methanosarcinales archaeon
GAATCTATTCGAGACCGATTTTTAAAGCTTGGCGTCGAGATACCCCTTGAGGATATTGAGAATAAGCTCGATGAGCTCATTTCAAAGTTTAAAGTTCCTTCAAATGAAGCTCAGCGCAGTGTAACCAACCATTTTTTAAAGAAATATTCTATTCCTAAAAATGAATTTTATGCAAGGCAGGCAGAGCCTCAGCTTACCAAAATTGTAGATCTCTTGGAAAATGGGCAATGGGCCAATCTTAAAGCAAAAGTTATCCAGCTCTGGGAAAATACACACGAATCCATTTCTCAGGTTGGGCTCTTAGGAGACGAGACAGGGATTATTAAATTCACAGAATGGAAAAATGCCGACCTGCCCAAACTTGAACAGGGAGAAAGTTATCTTTTCAAGAGCGTTGTAATTGGAGAGTACAACGGCAGGTTCCAGGTTCAGCTCAATAGAAATACTTCTATAGAAAAGCTTGATGAGCCCGTCCAGACTGGAGGGGGCGATTTCACTCCTGTTGCAAAAGAGGCTGAACTCAAAAATATTGCTGATCTTACAGGTGGACAGTGGGCCACAGTTAAAGGAAAAGTAATCCAGCTCTGGGAAAATTCCCATGAGTCAATTGAGCAAGCTGGCCTTCTGGGCGATAAGACCGGGGTTATAAAATTTACCAACTGGGCAAGTTCTGAACTTCCTGACATGAAAGAGGGCGAAAGCTATCTTTTGAAAAATGTGGTAGTCAACGAATGGGGAGGAAAAGCTCAGATCCAGCTTAACAGGTCAAGTTCAATTGAAGAAATTGACGAAGATATTGAAGTCAGGTCTTCAACTTTTACTTACTTCGGGGCAATGGTGGATATCCAGACCGGCTCTGGTCTTATAAAACGCTGCCCGTTATGCAAAAGAGCTCTGGTTAAGGGAGCCTGTGCAGAGCATGGGAAAGTCAAAGGCGAATACGACCTTAGAATAAAAGCCGTTCTCGACTCAGGAATCTCAACACAGGATGCCCTGATTAACAGGGAACTAACTGAAGAGTTAGCCGGAATCTCTCTTGATGATGCAATTGCAATGGCTGCAGATGCCCTTGACCCCGGAGTCGTCCTGGATAAATTAAGACATGAACTCGTTGGCAGGTATTACACAGTCAGCGGGCACAAGCTTGACCGCTATATCCTTGTAGAATCAATTACTCCGGCCACTTCCCTGGACAGAGAATTGCTTGATAAATTGCTTGCTGAACTGGAGGTGGAATAAATGCCGGGATTTTTCCGAGAAGCAGCCAGAAGAGTCTTCGCTCAGGAATTAAAAGACTCTAACCTCACTTCAAAAGATGAAAGCGATCAATATGCCCCACAATATGTGCTTACCCCTACGGGAGCAAAAGTTAACCGGCTTTTCCTTGTGGGTACCCTGATTGAAAAAGAAGATATCGGCACTGATTCCGAATATTGGAGAGGAAGAGTTTCCGATCCGACAGGCTCATTTCTGGTCTATGCGGGACAATATCAGCCCGAAGCAGCCCAGTTCCTTTCAGAATGCGAACTTCCAGCCTTTGTGGCAGTAATAGGCAAAACCAGCACCTATACCACAGATGACGGGAACGTGTTCACTTCCATTCGTCCGGAATCCATTCAGCAGGTAGACGAGGATACCAGGGATATGTGGGTACTTGATACGGCAAAACAGACCTTTGACAGAATAAAAGCAATCGAAGCAGGCGAAGACCAGAATGCAAATCTTGCAAAAGAACATTACTCAACTGACACAAATTTTTACCGCCATATTCTCAAAAAGGCTCTTGAATCCCTAAAAGAAAAACAATAATGTTTGAAATTCGAAAAACATTTTGAAATTTAGGGATTTATCCCTTTATTTTCCTTTTAGGGTATTTTCCTTTTGTTTAAGTTTTTTTTAACTCACTATACATCTGTACCTGTTCTATTTCTTCATTTCTTTAGAATTTTTCTCTAACTGGTTTTTAGTTACTTTAATTATAGCTAATAGAATACTTTTTTAAATATAAATTATAAAAATGTGTATGTTTACAAGTTCTGTTTTTAACTGTTTTAGGCAGGCAGGGGCAAAATATAGATAAATAAACGAGACATGATATAAAATAAGCAATTTGTGTTTGAATGAAAATTAAGGCTAAAATATTAGTAATTGAAATTAAAATTAAATATTTAATAAAATTAAACGCAATATATTGGCGAATAATCTAAAATTGATCCTGAAATTAAAATTCTATATAATATAATAGAGATGAGATGATTTTGTGAAAACCTATCTTCTAGTCTGGTTCAGCAGCGAAGGGGCCCGCCCTTCAGAAATAAACCGAAGGTTGATGTCTCTGGGCTTCGAACCCATGCAGGGAAGCTATGATTTTGTGTATAACTGGAACAGCAATGTCGCTGTCGAAAGAATTCTCGAATTCGGGGACAAAGTTTACCTGAGCCTTCAAGGTACAGGGGCATTGTTTAAACTGGAGACTATGTAAGCTTAATTTCTTAAATAAATCCGGGAATTTTATTGCCCTCAAAGAAACTAGTTGACCTCTGGACATAATTCAAATTATCTCTTTTTTAACTGCCTCAGATTTTAGAATCTGCCAGATTTCTATTTATTGATTTATCCAATAATTAAATGTCTTTGTTTTAGATGTTCAGGCTTTTTTAGCCTGAATTTTCAGATGAGTCTTCTCTTTTATCAGCCTTCTCCTGCTCCCGTTTTTTCAGTGCTTCTTTGAATTTTATATAATCACAACTATCGCCTTCGAGGGGGAGTATCCTGCCCGAGACTTTTCCTTTTTCGATGATAAGCTCTACAGCGCTTGGATTTGACATCCTGGGTTTTGTAGGCGAACCAGGACAGATAAGTATAACCTCATTCTTTTCAATTAAAGGACGGTGGAGGTGCCCGAAAATGAGAATGTCCACTTCCATTTCTTTTGCAAGATATCCCTGAGCAGTAGTATCATTCACAGAGAGCCCCCCTTCATGTACCACCCCGATTTTTACCCCCTGGACTTCAAATCTCAACCTCTCTGGAAGCAATTGCTTAATTTCTGGAGTATCGTCGTTCCCAAAAACAGCTTTAAGTTTTCCGGTTTCGAAAAATACCCGGTAAGCTTCCAGGCTGCTGAAGTCTCCTGCATGCACAATTAAATCATAATCTTCAAAAAGCCTCTGAAGGTTCGGAGGAATTTCATCTGTAGTTTTTAAATGAGTGTCCGAAAGTGCAAGAATTTTCATAAAAATCCCCAGATTATATTGAAATAGATTCAAAATAGGTTTTAGTGATAAATTTAGTAAAATATCTTTTAAATATGTTTTATTAAAATATGATTTTAAAAGATAAAAAGATGCAGTAAACAAAAAGGAAGGAATAATCAGTAATCTGAGTTTAGATGTAGTTATGAGAATTTTATATAGTTGAAAAATACTGCAAGAGTTCTTGGGTCCCCGGATTCTCCAAGATATAAAGGAGAAAGAGGTGTATCATGGAAAAATTCTATAATTAATTTATTGTCAGGTATTATAATAGAGGAAATATCAAACTTTTCTTCAAGGTATTTAGATTTTGTAAAATCAAGAACCCCTATATATTCTCCATTTATATATGCGAAAGAATAATTATTTTTATAGCTGCTGCACTTCACAAGCATTTTAGAGGGTTTTCCTTGAATTCTCATTCCAATTTGAGTTTTTTCTCCTGAAGACCACCTTCCGGCATTTTCTTCCTGGGCAAGCCCTGTATAGATGAATTTCTTTGGGTCGTCGAATTTCAAACTTTCAAAGCCCAGAAGTTTCTTTTTAAGCCAGGCAATATTTGAAAGTTCAAGGGTTTTGAAAGAGAAATTAAGAGAGAAATTCCGTAAAATATGTCTCCAGAAAGGGTCCGAGTCTACCCACTTGCTTTCGTCATGGTATACATATGCTATGTAACAATTATCAAGAATTTTCGAAATTTTGGCCTCTCTTTTATCAGACAAAAACACAACCATAAGATCAAAATTTAAAGCAGGAAACCTAGTTTTTAACGTGGATAGAAGTTCTTTAGCCTGTTCGAAATAATTTTCAGACTCCGGAAAATAAATAACAAATAAGGCGCTTTCAGCTTTAGAGGCCCAGGAATAAAAATTTGAAATTCGCCTGATATATTTTTTGTGAAGTTGAGCATATTGAGCCGCTAAAGGAATATCTCTCACGAAATCATGAACAAAGAGCAGGTCATATTTTTTATCCTCAACCAGATAAGTAGTATTGTTTTCGTGGACACCCTTTATCTCCAGATTTTCGAGGTTCAAGAAATCATTAAAATCGTGTTTAATAAACTGGGTTGTACTGTAGGGATTGCTCACTATCCAGTCAAAAGGGCCTGAAAATAACCTTAAATTATTTTTCCCAAGTTTGTCTGCAACAATGCATGCAGATCCTAAACTCATGACGAAATCGTAGGATTTTGTTTCAGGTGTTGGATCAGACACATCAATTGATTCCTTACTCATTACATTAGACTTTATGCATTCCGAAATATTTTAGTTTGTAGCAGGTATTTCGAAATATTATAATTTGGGAAACGCAATAAAATATTGAAAATATAAGAAGTATTTAAATAATAATTTATTTAATTTATAAGAGAACTGCAACAGGGGTTTACTTTTTTCCTATAACAGCATAGTCCTGAGGTCCGAAAAGCCTGTTATTCAGAATATCGATGTTTTGGTTGTAGATTTCCGTCATTAGCTTCTCCTTAGAACCTGCTCCTTTGAATAGAGGAAGCTTTTGCAATCTCGCTTCTTCAGAGACAGGAGAGATGAAATAAGTTTCAAGAGCCGTAAAACCAGATGATTCAAGCAAAAACTTCAGGGTTTCAGGATGTACAGGCTTGATATGAGTCAGGTCAATGTAAAAGTTTGCAAGAGAGAAAAGGGATAGGGGATTTACGGTCTCAATAAGAATATAATGGCCTGGAGTGAGTTTTTGATAGCATAATCTAAGCAGCCTGGTCAAATAGCTGGGCTTTAAATGTTCAACTACCTGATCAATGAAAATCCCGTCAAGAGCCCCATCAGGGAGCTTTTCCAGATAAGAGAGTGCATCATTGAGTTCTACGGAGAGCCCTTTTAATTTGCATTGCTCTATCATGTCTTCATCAAGGTCTACTCCTTTTCCTCCAATTCCCCTTTCTTTTAAAAGCTCTAAAAATTCCCCTCTTCCACATCCTATATCAAGAACATTAGAACAATTTTCGAAATACTTCAGAAACCTGGTCTGCCTGCCTTTTATATCTTCACATGAGCCCCTGAATCTCTCTTCAAACTCAAAATAGTTTATCCCAAGTTCTTCCTGTTCCTCAGGTTCAGAGGATTTAATTTCCTGAAGCCTGGAAGATTCTTCGATTTTCTCGTCGAGAATCCTTCGCAGCCATATTTTATTATTAATTTCAGCATCTATTGCCGAAATAAAAGAGTTTAAGATTTGACCCACGTTCTTATGGATTGAAGGCTTTAAACTCCTGGCCTCTTCATCTATCTTTTTGCGGGCTTCAAGTTTTAAGCTGTCTATACCAGAAGCGACCTCACTATTTACTTCAGCTTTTAAATTTTCAATTTCCTCATTAATTTTTTCATTTATTTCGTTGCTCAATTCGGCATTTAATCCTTCATGAAGTTCAGGTCTTAAAACTTCAATTTGCCTGTTTATCTCTCTTCTAATTTCTAATTTGGCACCTGGAAGGATCTTATTCAAAACATATGCTGTTGTTTTGTTAAAGTCGCTCTGTTTTAAAATGACGGGGTCGATGTAACGCCTGAATTCTCCCTGCACAAGCCCTCTTCCTTTAACCAGGAAAATACCCAAGAAAGGGCGGTGAGAACTAATGGTATAGCTGTCATTTTCCATTTTCCAATTTGAAGAGAGATAGGAAAGTTCATTCTGGAGATTATATGCCTCTGAATCTTCATCAGGGAAACCAGAAAGGGATTCTTGGAATTCGGAACTTGACCCAGAATCGTTTCCGGTTGTGAGGTTTTTTCTCTTGCTAATATTTTCTCTGATTTTTCCCATAATCTCCTCGACTTTAATCTCCTTATCTTCAGCTTCATGCGTGCCCAAATCTATCTTCCTCACTGTGGATATGCTCTACTCATTTGTCTACTTATTAAAGATTTGTCTGCTTATTACAGTCTCCAGCTACATGGAATTTCGAAAAGCCCTGCATCTAGTGAAGTCGGCATCACATCAAATGAATAAAGTTTATCGTGCCAATCATAGGGTTTATGGTCATGTGAATGTACTGCAACAGTCAACAAAAACCTGCCCGTAAGGATCGGAAGCCTGTCAATTACCAGGTCAATATGTCCATTTCCTTTAATAGAGTCCATTGTAAAGTCTTTTAACTCCGTATTTGTGCCAAATAAATTATCCCCTTTTTCTGAATAGAGAGCAATTCCGAAAACCGGGTCCAGGACTTTTTCGTGAGCTTCATAGAAAATCCGGATTGTCACCGGGTCAAAGGAATTAAACCGGGAACTTAAATTGCCGAATTTGTCATAAAATTCAACATTTACTATCTCTACTGCCTTATCTCCCCAGCGGGTTTTTGTTTCGGGCTTTTCGCCGCCCTCAGCCTGTTCATTTTCAGAGAGAGCAGGATCTGGACTTTCATTTCCGCCGTATACATATTTATCAATAACATCCCCGGTATTTCCAAGGGCTACCTGGGTTCCTTTATGTAAAAGTAGAGTCCTGTCGCAAAATCGCCTGACTGCTCCGAGATCATGAGAGACAAAGACTATTGTAACTCCTTCTTTTCTGTACTGGTTAAGCACATCAAGACACTTTTGCTGGAATTCCATATCTCCAACTGCCAGTAC
>CAZFNE010000004.1:6962-31731 GCA_964520335.1 uncultured Methanosarcinales archaeon
GGTTAAGCACATCAAGACACTTTTGCTGGAATTCCATATCTCCAACTGCCAGTACCTCGTCCATTAAGAGAATTTCAGGGTTTGTCTGAATTGCTGTTGAGAAAGCCAGTCTAACCTGCATTCCTGAAGAAAAGTTCTTCAGTTTAGTATCCCTGAATTTCTCAAGCCCGGCAAATTCAAGCACATCATCAAGTTTGGGTTCAATCTCCCGCTTTGAAATTCCCATAATTGAAGCATAAGTTTTTACATTTTCCGCTGCAGTGAAATTCGGCTGGAACCCAACTCCGAGTTCTAGGAAGGGAGTAAGTCTCTTATGCACCTTTATGGTTCCCTTTGTAGGACGAAGGATATTTGCAATGATTTTTAATAAAGTGCTTTTACCGCTCCCGTTTTCTCCTATAATTCCAAGAGCTTCCCCTTCTTCTACTGCAAAATTTATATTATCCAGAGCCTGGAAGGTTTCATAATTCGGAGGCCTTAAGGCTCCAGTCAGGGATTCAAAAACTGTATTCCTTTTTTCATGCGGGATCCGAAATACTTTGTGAAGCTGTTCGACTTCGATAGTTGCCATTAGATTTCCTCCGCAAAGCCTGGTTCGAGTTTTGAAAAGATAAGATATCCTATAATAAGGAAAAAGACTGAAGCAACAAAAATGTATACCAAATCCTGAGGCCTTGCCGGTGTAGAATAGATTATTGTTTCCCTTGCTGAGATAATAATCCTGGCCATAGGATTCATATAAACAATTTTTCGGAAAGTCTCAGGGAGGATTTCCATTGAATAAAGGATAGGGGTTGCAAAAAAACCTGCCTGCATAAGCACGTCCCAGATAAACTGCACATCCCTGTAATATACATTAAGCGCGGAAAGGGACAAAGCCAGGCCAAGGGCTAAAAAGAAGAGGAGAATCAGGATTAGAGGAGCATATAGTATATTAATAGATATAGGAACCCTGAAAACTGCCATAAAGATGAAAAAGACGATTGACTCAAAAATACTCATAAGTAGAGCTGTGATACAGGAAGAAATTACAAAGATATCTCTAGGGAAATAGATTTTTTTAACCATATCAGGCCTTCCGACTATGGAAAACATTCCAATATTCGTAGCCCTGCTTAAGAAATTCCATAGAATAATACCCAATAATAAGAATAACTGGTAATACTCAACCTGGACTCGCATCAGGTTAGAAAACACCAGATAAAGCACTGTAAGCATTAAAAGGGGTTCCAAAAGGGACCAGAAGTACCCAAGTACGGAATTTTTGTATCGGAGCTTAAACTCTCCCCAGGACAATTTCCAGATTAAATCCCGGTAATCGTACAGCTCATTTAAATGTTTGAGACTCATTATAAATCACATTTTTTATTTTTTGCATAAAGATGGAAATATCAAATTCCTTCGCTCGTTTAAGACAGGTATCCCTATAAATTTCAGGCCTGAAAGCGATGTATTTTACAGCTTTAATTATGCTTTCGGAATCAGCATTCACAAAAAAGCCTGTTTCTCCGTGTATTACCGTTTCTTTGAATCCGCCTTCGTTTACTGCTATAACAGGTTTTCCGCTTGCCATAGCTTCTACAGGCGTCATTCCGAAATCCTCGTCCATGGCAGTGCAGATAAAGCCCCGGCATCGTGAATAGAGTTCGAGGAGTTCCTGTTCAGATATTTCTCCAAGCACCTGTACATTAGCAGGTAAATTTCCCAGGATATTTTCTGCATAACTTTTGGCATGGTCTCCCTCGGAGTAACCGCCAACAACAACAAGCTTTTCTTCAGGCATTTTCCTGAAGGCTTCTATCTGAATTTCCACCCTTTTTTCAGGATAAAGCCGATTTACCGAGAGCCAGAAATCCCCATATCCTTTACACATAAACTTTGAGGTTTCTACAGGCGGGTAGATAACTTCGGCTTCCCTTTTAAAATATTTCTCGATTCTCTTTGCGGTATTTTTCGAGTTCGTTGCAATTTTGCAGACATGTGAGAGATAATATTCAGAAAACGGCTTATGAAAACTGACCCAAATCCTGAAGGGAATGGAAATGTAAATAGGCTGCCTTTTAAGGAATGTAGTGTAAAGGTCATAAAAGGCTCTTGTAGGGGTATGGCAGTAATAGAGGTTTGGCTTATGCTTGCGGGCAGCAAAGTGGGCCCAATTTCCGGAGAAAATGAAGAAATCATATTTCTCTGAAAAATCACACATTGCAAAGTGCAGGGAAGCAGAAATCTGCTTCAGAGGAGGCACTTTCGGAGTTTTTCCCAGACTTATTATATTTATATCGGAGTAGCCCATTTTTTTTATGGATTCAGGGTTCAGGTCCGTAGTAACAACATCAGCATTAAACTGCTTTGCAAGCATAAGAACCAGTTTTTCTCCGCCGCCGATGGCTCCGAAATAATCGTGAAATATGACTATTTTCATTAATCTCTCACTTTTTTAAAGCATTTAAATAAAACAAAGCTTTGAAAACTTATTAAATTTCAAACTGGGTATCCAGACAGATAAAATATACCAGTTCTCTTATTTTGTTATTTTAATACTAAGGCTAAGTCCTGAAATTGAATCCATTATTTTTGAATAATAAAATTACGATAAGCTTTATAAAATTATAATAAGATCCTGTTATGATTTTAACAATCCATCAAACTCAATGCTTATAAATATATTGAAAGATGCATGGAAAATTAAGAGGGGTATATATAATACTTCCCAGATGTCCATCAGATGTGCAGAACTTTTAGCTCAATTAAGGGAGATTTGGTATCAGCAGGCAAGTATTGAAGAATGCTGTTTATAAGCACCGCTTATAATAATTCGCGGGGAAGGTTTAAGTTAATAAACCTTGTTTCTGAGTATAAAATCTGAAAATAAAACCTTAGTTATATAAGATACTAATCCGATCATTATCAAAGATTACTTTAACTAAAAGTGTAAAATCAAAAGATAAAAACAAAAAGAGTTGATTACGACGAATGAAGGCATGAGATGTTGTACGGCAAAAAGGCCGAAAAATCCTTTAAAATCTGTAATTATTCCTCTGAGTGTAGTTATTCTTATTGCTCTTCTCATGCGCATGCTCTCATATGCCTCGGTAACTGCAAACGGAGGCATAACCTTCCTGGGATATGATGACTTTTATCATATGCGGCGCATTCTTTATACTACCTTTAATTTCCCCAATGCTTTAAATTTCGATTCATATCTGAATTATCCTTATGGGTTTGAAATAGGATGGCCCCCCCTGTTTGACTTATTAGGAGCTACCCTAGCAAAGATTTTGGGGGTAGGACAGCCAGATATACATACAATTGAATTTGCAGGAGCTTTGCTGCCTGTCCTGCTTGGAATTCTAACAATAATCCCATTGTATGTAGTAACAACTTCACTTTTTGACAGGAAAACAGGTCTTCTGGCAGCTTCGATTTTTGCAGTAATGCCTGCCCATTTATTTATATCCAGGTTTGGAGCGGTTGATCACCATGTGGCTGAAGCTTTTTTATCAACTACTGCTTTTGCCTTTTTCATACTGGCTTTAAAATGGGCAAGAGAAGGAGATATTTCATTCAGTTCTTTCAAAACCATTTCTTCTGAGAAAAAACTTATAAGATCTCTGGCAGCTGCAATACTCTCGGGGCTTTTTTTTGCCCTGCTTATTTTTACATGGGTAGGAGCTCTAGTTTTTGTCAGCTTCATAGTCCTGTATGTATTTGTACAGACTACAATGGACCTCAGGGTCGAAAAGAAATCAGACTATCTCTATATTTGTGCTTTTGTAAACCTTCTTGCAACCCTTTTGTTCACTGTTCCCATAGTAGCTATTTCTGCCAGGCCAGGGCTTGAGATGAGTGCAATGTATCTCTCCTGGTTCCAGGTAATCTATATATTTGCAATGCTAGCAGGAACTCTTTTACTCTGGGTATTTTCTACTCAGTTTTCAAAGAGGGAACTTGACTGGAAGTATTATCCGGCTGCCTTAATCGTGCTTTTTGGAGCAGGTTTAATATTAGTCAGGATTTTTTCTACGGGCTCTTATGCTTACATAATTGAGGGAATGAGGTTCTTCTCAGGAACAGGAGAATATATAGGAACAATTTCCGAAGCAGTGCCTTTATTTTTAACTCCACAGGGCACACTCACTCTTTCATCAGTATTGGGAGCTTTTGGCCTTTCGTTAATTGCAGCTTTTGCAGGGCTTTTCGTCCTCGGCCTTGAATGGAAAGGGGAAAACTCTAAACCTGAAAGGCTATTTTTCCTGCTCTGGACTTTATTTTTCATTTATCTTGCCCTTTCACAGAGGCGTTTTTCCTACTTACTTGCTACGAATGTTTCAATCCTGACTGCATACCTTCTCTGGGTCTTAATGGATTCTCTCGACTTTGAAGTTGAATTAGGCAAATTAATAAGAAAATTAAAGAAAGAAGCTCCAAAAGCTGAGAAAAATACTCTCCCCACTGATCAAAATGAAAAAGAAGCAAAGGCAAAAACAAAATCAAAATCCAGGACAAAAAACGAAACTTCAAAGAACGCACCAAAGCTCCGATCAGCGAAAACAACCACAAGTTCAAAAAAGGGAGAGCAGCCAGATTATTTTAAGATATTCTCTTCGATTGCCCTTATGGCGCTTATTTTTGTGCCCTGTATCCTGATAGGTATGACTTCAGCAAAGGATTCTGCAGATGTTGATTCTGCCTGGCAGGAATCTCTTAAATGGCTTGAAACTTCGAGCCCTGAAACTTCTTATTATCTCCAGCCTTCAGAAGTTCCGGAATACGGAGTTTTAAGCTGGTGGGACTATGGAAACTGGATTTTGTATATGTCCAAAAGACCTGTAGTTTCGAACAATTTCCAGACAGGGGTAGAGGATTCTGCGAGTTTCTTCTTAGCTGGTTCAGAACAGGAAGCAAAAGCAATAATGGACAAGCTCAAGGTAAAATATGTAATTACTGACAATCTTATATCTCAACTTCCTAAGGGGAAATTTGGGGCAATGGTTGCTCTTGCAGGAAAAGATATTGGAAATTATTACGATATCAAAACGGTAAACAAAGGGGGAACCCTTCAGACCGCTGCAACTCCAAAAAAAGAGTATTTCAACACGCAAGTTTACAAATTGCAGGAACTTGATGGCACAAACCTGGGAAATTTACGCCTGGTCCATGAAAGTGCAGTAAACGCAACAGAAAATAGAAATAAGAAAAACAGTATTGTCAAAATATTTGAATATGTTCCGGGAGCTAAACTTTCAGGCACAACCACCCCGAACCAGGCTATTACTGCAAGCCTTAACCTGGTTTCAAATACAGGTAGAAAATTCACTTATAAGAATACAGCAGTAGCAGACCAGGCAGGCTTATTTGAAATAACAGTTCCTTATTCAACAGAAAATACCGGAAGTAAAATAATCCCTGCATCAACATACTCCCTCAGTTCGGGAGAAAATGTCACTGCCACAGGAATTCAGATAAAAGAAAGTGATATTCTAAATGGCAGTATAATAAAAGTAGGATAATAAAGAGAATTAAAGAGAAATTAAGAGAAAGGAGGAAAATTTTCCTTCCTTTCTCTTATCAATAAAGATCAATTATTAATTAATTTTGAAAAATAACCCTTATAGCTCTTACTTCTAAAAAGGTTACTCCGGTGTTTGATTGTATCTAATCAAACTAATCAAACTTATTTTTCCCGGAAATATCTTTTTTGTTATACAGGCATAATCCTGCTTATCGTGTTTATTCTAATTGAACATTCTATATGAAAATTAAAAGATTTAAATTGGATTAGAGTCTGAAATCTCATTCTCCAATACTTTCTACACCTACAGCAGTCAAGAACCTTTTTACTACAACTTCGTTGACAAGCCTTAGAAGGGTTTGCCTATCTTTTGTAGCGCTGAAAAGCCCGAGAGGAATTTGGGCGCCTGCAGCGTTTGCATGGCCGCCTGCGTCTTCCCCAAAAGCCTGCCGCATAATTTCTCCGAGATTTACCCTTATATCGTTGCTGCGTCCGGAGATGTAAATTCGCTCATCAGTTACCCCAAAGACAACCGTTGTGGAGATGCCTTCAAGGCCCAGGAGATAATCGGCAGCTTGCGGAAGGGTGTCTCTGTCCCTTATATTCCCCACATTTGAAAGGAGATAGCTTCCAAGCACCTGCCTGTTCCTTATGGCTTCTCCAAGCACTTCAAGAGTCTCAATGGCCATTGAGGGCTGTTCTAACTGGTCAAGAATCCCATGGTTTGATAGGGGATAGAGATAGGAAGCAGCCGAAAGGTCTGCAGGGTCTGTTTTTCGCTTGAAATCCTGGGTGTCGGTTCTTATCCCGTAAAGCAGGGCCGTTGCAAGGGTTTTTGAAATATTTATATTGAGTTGCTGCAGGTATTTTGTCATAATAGTTGCAGTTGCCCCGAAATTCGGGCGAATATCGATATACTCTGCTTTTATTTCGGTTTCTCCTGGAGGATGGTGGTCGATTACAATACCTACAAAGGAATTTGGAGGCACCATGTTATTTACTCCGGGAATGGAGCAATCTATGAGGGCCATTTCATCAAAATCCTCAAGATCATGTTCTTCCATCTTCCCAAGATCGATCCCAAGCAAATTCACAAAAGCTTTGTTTTCCTGATGTCCGATTCTCCCATGGTAAAGGATACTCGCATCTACTCCAAGGTTTTTTGCAATTTCCTTTAAGGCAAGCCCGCTTGAGATTGCATCAGGGTCAGGGTTATCGTGAATTACAATGGCAAGTTTTTTGTCTCTTATGCCTTTGAGCCATCTGGCAAGCCTGTTACCTCTGTGAACCGATTCGGCCCTTTCCAGGGAACGGGAAAGAGAGCTTGCAACAAGTTTTGACGGCATAAAAACGTAATCTGCTCCAAGATCTTCCATTTTTTCCTTGCTGATAATGTCCGAAGCCCTTGAAAAGAGCTGAACATCAGGGTTTACGGCTTTCTTGAAGTTTTCAATCCCTTTCCTGTTCACTTCGTTATTAGAAGTCAGGAAAAGGACAACAACAACGTTTTTAAGGTCAATTTTTTTAACAAGCTCAGGATCTGAAATATCCCCTACAATGGTTTCGAAGCCCTCCTCTCTAAGAGTTTCTACTTTTGCTTCATCTTTATCCACAATAATTACGAGCTTGTTGCTTTCTCTGAGTTCTTTTGCAAGTGCAAACCCGACACTTCCGCTACCCAGAACCAGATACCTGGGTTTGACTGTGTTTTTTAGGTTGTTATCGCCTTCTTTGGAAAAATTAGTCAAGAATACCCCTCCCTGTCTTATACGAGTCGGGATAAATGTAAAAAAAGGTATGCATATGATCAGAGTCCTGCCTCTTACAGTTATCTTACAGTTAAAAACTGCTAGTAACTGAATACCGGCTCTTGTTTTAGATTTTTTTTGGGAATTATTATTTTTGATTTATATTTGTTACTAAAATGTAATTCTAAGTTATTATTCTCACTGAGATGTTACTAATAGTTTATTATCCTTACTACAAAATTACTTTTAATATATTATTTTTAGTAAATAATAATTTTTAATTGCCTGTAATAATCAGAATAATCCCCGAAAGATTATTAATATAGGGAATTACCCGGATACTTTCCCTCTATTCTTAATGTTTTCTATCTTTTGCATTTCGAGATTTTGCCTCTTAGGTCAATAAACTTTCTTAATGGATTCTATATCAAAATAAATAACATAACAAATTTTTATTTCCGAGATATTCCTTAATGTGCTCCAGACTTTATAAGATTAGTTTTAATCATTTAGGGTAGCTTTTAAAGATAATTTAGTTTTTCTGGAGTAGTTCATTTATTGAAATAAAACTAATATAACGAATAACATCAAATAGTTTTCCTTGAAATAAAAATATAATAAAGAAATTGACTAAATTAAGTTCGCAACTATAGCTGCTAAAGAATCAAAAAATTTTAAATCTTGCAGAGAAGCTTAATTCAAGAGGCTCAAAAAATAAGGTAAATAAAATTCTTTTAAAAATTTAAGAATTAGAATAAGAAAGAACCTTCAGGAGTATTTATGAAGCTGATAAGTTCTTCGCGCATTAAAGCAATTGACACGAATTGCGAATCCTTTGGCCTGATGCCCATTCAATTAATGGAGAATGCAGGAGCTGCTGTTGCACAGGGTATAAGGGAAAAACTCGAAAGCGGGAAAGTATTATTTGTCGCAGGCCGGGGAAATAATGGGGGAGATGCTTTTGTTGCAGCCAGACACCTTGCAGGCTTCTCACAATACATTATAAAATTAATATTATTAGGGGATGCAGAAGACATAAAAACCCAGGAGTCCTGCCAGAATTTTTCCCTTTTAAAGTTCACCAATGTCCAGGTCTTTGAAATAAGGGATTCAAGCCAGCTTACAGGAACATTCCTGAAATTGTTTTCAGAAGCTGAACTGATTGTAGATGCCATTTTTGGAACGGGTGTGAGAGGGGGGATAAGGGAACCCGAGTCAACAGCTATTGACCTTATAAATAAAGAAGCAGAGACAGGAAAAACCGTAATTTCGGTAGACATACCATCAGGGCTTGATCCTGACGGAAACGATTTTGAAAAAGCTGTACAAGCAGAACTCACAGTCACTTTCCACAAAATGAAAACAGGACTTGCAGCCGAAAAAGTGAAAACGTATACAGGCTCGATAAAGCTCGCAAAAATTGGAATTGTCGCGGCTGCTGAAGAATATGTGGGCCCTGGGGACTTAATGCTTCTGCGAAAAAGAAAATCATCAGGACACAAAGGAAACTCTGGACGAATCTTAGTAATAGGGGGCGGCCCGTATTCCGGAGCTCCGGCCCTGGCAGCTCTTGCAGCCCTGAAATCGGGAGCAGACCTTGTAACCTTGGCAGTTCCTGTATCTATTGCTGAAATTGTCGCAGGCTATTCTCCAAACCTGATCGTCCGTAAGCTTTCCTCAGATATCCTCTGTACAGAAGACCTTTCCATCCTGCCTGCTCTTATTAGCTCGCATGATATAGTCATAATGGGAATGGGCCTTGGGAGAGCCCCGGAAACCCTAGAAATCGTCAGGAAGATCCTGCCCCTTTGCAAAAAAGCAGTATTAGACGCTGATGCTCTTTCAGCTCTCTCGCTTTCCTCAGCTTCTTCAGGGGCTCTCTTTGAAACCCTTGCAGGCAAGTGTGAGTTCATATTGACCCCGCATGCAGGGGAATTCGCCCTTCTGAGGGGTATTGAAACTCCGAAGAGCCAGGAGAAGAGAATTAAAGCAGTTAGGGAATTCTCCGAACGAAATAAGGTAATAACCTTACTCAAAGGAGAAACAGATATAATTTCAGATGGAAACCAGACTCTCCTGAACAGCACAGGTAACGCTGGCATGACAGTAGGAGGCACTGGAGATGTGCTGGCAGGGCTTACAGGTTCTCTTTTTTCCAGAAATCCGGCCTTCCTTGCCGCAACCTGTGCGGCATATATTAACGGCCTGGCTGGAGATCTCGCTTTTGAAAAAGCAGGAAATGGGCTGCTTGCAACAGATGTCATAGAAAAAATCCCTGAAATAATAAAAGAAGCAGATATAGGATAACCAAACAAAATTAGGATAAATAGACTAATAACGAATATAATAAGTATATGATAATAACCTGAAGTAAGCTAAAAGAACAGGATAGTAGTACAGGAGAATGGTACTGGATCAAAAATAAAAAAACATTTAAGGGAGGCAATTAAAATGGAAAAAAATCCTGAAAAAAAGATTGAGGTTGAAATTGAAAGGAATAAGATAAGGCTCTCTATTTTTCACGGCGAAGACGAGCAGATAATAAAACTCACACTTAAAGAAGCTCAAATCCTGACAGGTGAATTGGCAGAGGCCATTAAAGGTTATCCAGAGCGAAAACAGGTCAGGATTGATTAAGCAGGAAAACCCAGGAAAAGGATATAAAATGCGGTGATCCTGTGGAAAAACAGTTTACTCACATCGAAGCGGGAAGGGCGCACATGGTTGATATCGGGGAAAAACCTGAGGTTTTCAGGTTAGCCCGGGCTGCAGGAGAAATTGCACTTTCCAGGGAAACCATAGAGGGAATAAAAGCTGGGCACATCGAGAAAGGAAATGTGCTTGCAACTGCGAGAGTTGCAGCAATCCTTGCAATTAAAAGAACCTGGGAAATAATCCCGATGTGCCACCAGATACCTATTACCGCTATAGATGTGGATTTTGCCCTTGAAGAAAAAGTAATTTCGGTTATAGTTGAAGTCAGAACTGTCGGGAAGACTGGGGTAGAGATGGAAGCCCTTACAGGGGTTTCGACTGCGCTCTTAACTATCTGGGATATGGTAAAATCGATGGAAAAAGATGAAACCGGGAATTATCCCTGCACGTCAATTGAGAAAATAAGAGTGCTGGAAAAGACAAAAAAGTAAGAAAAGCAAGAAAAGTAAAAAGGTAAGGAAGTAAGGAATAAAGGTCTATAGAGATATAGGCTGTATAGGTCCATTAAAATAAGATTTTTAAAGGATGGAATATATCAAGACGGGACACTGAGGTATTAACTTGAAGATCATAGGTGGACCAGCATCACAATTACTTGCAAGCCGTACTGCCCGTATCCAGGGGACAGAGCCAGTGCTCTGTGAATTTAACTATTTTCCGGATGGAGAGCTTTATCTTAGAATTGCTGAAGAAGTAGAAAACGAAACTGTTACCGTCATTCAGAGTACTCCCAGAGATTCAGACTTAATCTCCCTGCTCCAGCTTATTGACGCATGTGAAGGGGTAAAAGAACTCAATGTTGTAATTCCATACATGGGATACGCAAGACAGGACAAGCAGTTTAAGCCAGGGGAGCCAATAAGTGCCCGTGCGGTTGCGCGGAGCATTAACGCAGATAGAATTTTCACTATAAATATCCATGAAAAAAGCATTCTTGATTATTTCCCGGGCCCTGCGAAAAACCTTGATGCTTCAGAGCTGCTTGGGCAGCATATTTCAGACCTAGGCCTGGAAAATCCCTTGCTGGTAGCCCCTGATGAAGGTGCACAAGGCCTTGTAAGGAATGTTGCCTCAGGCCTGAACTTCGAATACGACCACCTTGAGAAAACCAGGCTCAGTGGAGATACAGTTGTTATTAAAACGAAAAACCTTGATGTAACCGGCAGGCACGTCGTCCTTGTAGATGATATGATTGCAACAGGCGGGACAATGGCTGAATCTATTCGGATGTTGAAAACGCAGGGAGCAGTAGATGTCCACATTGCCTGCGTGCACCCTGTACTTGCGAGAAATGCAGCCTTAAGGCTTTTTAATGCAGGAGTAAAAGATATAATTGCAACCGATACCCTGGAAAAAGCTGAAAGCAGGCTTAGTGTCGCACCTTTGATTGCAAAAGCTCTTGGAGATCTCTGAGATTTGAGGGATCTTGCTTAAGTTTTTGGAATTTTTATAACCGTTAACTATTTTTTATATTCTGCGCTACTAACTAATATGACCCTCCCAGATATCTGTCCACTTGACGGAAGCCAGACCTGCAAAGGAAGGGAATGCCATCTTTTCTGCCTTGAGTGGAGAACAAGAGACCCTACATGCCTTATAGGTTACAGCACAACAAGCAAAATTAAGTCAGGCAAGGATAACAGGAATCAAGACACCTATGCCGAAGAGACATTCCGCAAATTAGGCAGGCAGCCTGCCGCGAAAAAAAGGACTTCTACTGAAAAAGGAGACTGGGTACCTAGCTGGCATACCGAAGAGCCTCCCAAAAAAATAGTAAGAAAAGAAGAAAAATATACTCCGTACCCAGATCTAAAAGGCCCTAATCCTCAATTTGCCCGGAATACTGATTTTCAGGAAAAGCCTCCGAGACTCCAGACTCCAGACCCTGAGAGAAATAATGATTTTAGATTGAGAGAGAAACTTGGGACAGGAGAAGCTAATGAAGCGGCTTTCAGGGCTGAAGTCCGAATAAAAAGAGAAGAAAAAAGAGAGGCTGTTGATGAAAATCCAGTGATATTCGCGAAAGTTCCACCTGCCCCCGAAAAGCAAAAAACTCCTGAGAAAGTAATTTCAAAGGATAGAAATGCAACAATTTTTGCATCATACGATCTAAATGAAAGTAAAAACTTTCAGTTTCCAGATAAAGAAGAGAATAAGAAAAAACCTGACGAAGACAGCGAAAAGCGTAAAAAGCTTTCCCAGATTATGGAAATAGATGCTCCTGATGTTTACGATAAAGAATTCTGGAGTTAATTAGAATTAAACATTTTTTTTCAAAAGGGATTTTTTTTATTCAAAATAAAAATTTTAAAATAAAAGAGGTTTTAATCCCTTATAATCTCTAATAAAATTTAACTCTCGAATATAATAGTTTAATGAATATTCTGTTATTGACTATTATAGTTTAATTTTTAAGGCATCAGAGTCTTGATTGCATAAATAATGAGCATAGAAGGAATCATGGATAAATCAATTGCACGTCTGAGAGAGACTTTCAAACCTATAAAAGTCTCATTTTTCATGCTGCTTAATTTTCGTTCTGCATGCTCTGGAAGAAAACAAAAAAGGATATGATGATTAAGGATGGACCGTCAGACGTACCAGAAAATATATAGTTCGCTGCACGATTTTGATGATGTCTTTCGACTTTCGGAAGAATATTCAAAGCCTGCAGGCATGCTAGCAACAATTCTAAACCAGAAAATAGTAAAAATGACAAGGTTCAGGCATAGAAAAATTTATTCCAGAGAGAAAGAGCTTTTTTCAAGATGGAAACAGGGCCGCTCAATTCTTGACCTTGCCCATTACACAGGGTTTCCCCCAACCCTTATGGCATCCCTTATTATGAAAAATTGTGATCTCTCCAGGAAAAACATTAACTGGCTTTTCAAACATGTAGATCTTATAGAAAACCGCCGCTTAAGAAAGGAAGTAAAAAAAGCTCTTGAAGTAGATTATTTTTTCTCTCCGCACGCCCATGAAATGCAGTGTAAGAAAGGCGAAATGGGAGAGGCCTTAATTAAAAAATGGCTTGATGATAGGGAAATTTCTTACTATACAGAAGCAGAAATTAGGGCCCTCGGAGATGGAAAAACCCCTGATTTTGTCCTGGAAACTCCTGTCTGCGTCGACGAAACCATGATTAGCTGGATTGAAAGTAAAGCCCTTTTTGGGGACGACTTTGAACACGAACACTATGCAAAAAAACAATTCAGAGAATATACCGAGATTTTTGGAAAAGGAATGGTTGTCTACTGGTATGGCTACCTTGAAGCCCTCCCCTCAGATGGATATTTAGTGAAAAACCATACTTTCTTCAACGAATACCCGGAACAGATTAACGAGTTGTTTAATTATCTTGTCTACTGGTAAAATTAACTTAAAGCTTTTAGATTTTTAAATAAAGTTCTAAAGATTCAGATTTATCGAATAAAGCATAATTAAAGGATAATTAGGATAAATTAAAAAATAAATTAAGTGATAATTTAAAGATAAATTATGAGATTAATTTCAAAAACTTAAATCAATTAGAAATAGAAATGAAGAAAATTCGGCTTTTTTATTCTTGTTGATACTCCCTCAAAGTCTTATAATTGAGGACGTATTGGTAATTGGATCTTTCTCTACCTGGAAAACATGGTCTGCAGAATCAATAAGTGATTCATCATGCGACACTATAATAATCTGCCCGACTCCTATACTTTTCATCAGGTCAATGAGCTTCAAGAGCTGCCTTATATGCCCGCGGTCAAGGAAAACAGTTGGCTCGTCAAGAATCATTGGAGGAAGCCCGTCTGGATGGTCTCCTGTAAAGCCGAGAGCAAGCAGCCTATAAATTGCACAGCGCAACACCAGGTTAAAGATAGCCCTTTCCCCCCCGCTTAAAAGCTTGGGTTCGAGGGGAGTCCCATCTTTTCGGTACACCGTAAGGTTATATTCAGGATCGAGTTCTATATGCGAATAAGCATTGTTTGTGTACATGAAGCCAAACATTTCATTCAGAAGCGCGGATAAAGCCCCTATGTTTCTTGCCCGCAAATCAGCCCTGACCCGCATGTAAGTATTTTCAAGTTCTTCGGTATTGCTGAAAACGGATTCAAGGAATAAACGCTTATTCTCAAGCTCTTTTAATTCTTCTTTAAGTCCCTGGAGGCGTTTTAAGTTATTCTCAGCCATTCCGATTTCCTTTAAAAGCACATCTTTGGCTGCAGTTATTTGCCTGATTTTATCCGTAATGTTTGCCTGGGCGTCTTCAAATTGGGCACGTTTAAGCTGGAGATCCTCCAGATTATTTCCTTCCAGTTTTTCTATGAGCTGCTTTATCCTTTCATTTTTCTCAAGAATTTCCCTGTCATAGAAGCCTATTTTTTCAGAAAGGCTTTTTATTGAGGCTTCAAGCTCAGAAACCCTGTGTTTTATATTCTCCATCCGGAGAAGGTTTGCCTGGATTTTTTTAGCTTCCATAACAAGCCTCTCAGCCGCTTCCTGAGCTTTTTTTGCGATTTCTTCGTTTTTACGCAGAGCTTCAACCTGAGCCTCAAGATCCCTGAGTTTTCCATTTTCCAGGTTTTCCCTTTCAGCAAATCCTTTTGCTTTTTCGTTTAATTCTTCCAGCCTGTGCCCATAGCTTTCGATCAGGGCAAGCGAAGTACTGATTTTTCCATTTAAGGCTTCAGCCTCAGAAGTATTCCCAGCAATTTTTTTCTCAATAGCTTTTAATTCAAGCAGGGTTTTTTCACTTTCAGCATGCGCCTTTTGGGCTGCTGCTTCCCAGCCCTGAAGGGCTTTGATATCAGGAAGAAGCTGCCCCATTTTAGCTTCCAGTTCCTGTTTCTTTTTAGTTAAATCTTCAAGCTTGCAGGAATCTTCCTCAACTCGGACTCTATGGATTTTTACCCGTTCGTCAAGATCCTTTGCTCTGGCCAGGAGTTTTTCGGTTTCAATATCGTAATCTGAGATTCTTTTTTCGAGCTTTTTTGCATCTTTAAGCCTGTTAAGCTTTTTCTCAACTTCAGCCTGCTGAAGTTTGATTTCCATAAGCTCTGCTGAGCACTGCTCTTTCTTCTGCTCGGATTCCTCTGTTGTGCAGGCAATTTCTGAACCTTTAAGTTCCTGCCCGCAGGTAGGGCATTTCCCCTCTGCTAGGAGCTGCATGTTTTTCCGAAGGACCTTTTCAATTTCCCTCAGGGTAGTTTCGAGTTCCTTCTCCCTGCCGTGCAGCCGGTTTTTATTTTCAAGCAAAAGTTCCCCGATATACTCCAGGTCTTCAAGCTGCTCCTGTGTAAAGCCAAGCCCTTTTAAGCCTGCAAAAGAGGAAGATTTTTGCTCCTTTAATTCAAGCAAAGCCTTCTCATTTCCTTTTGTTTCCTCCTCAAGGGAACTGATCTCAGCCTTGCCTTTTCGGACTGCAGTCTTGTAATTCTGGAGCTCTTTTTCAAGGGCAGTTAAATTAGTATCCCCAACTTCTTTTTCTTTAAAAGCAAGAGCAAGCTTTGCAGATGCATCACTTTTCCTATCCCGCAGGAGCTTTTCTTTTTCTTCCAGTTCCTTAATTCCCAGAGCAATCTCATGAGTTTCTGCAAATCCGGCTTTTTTCCTGAGTTCTTTATTTTCTTCTTCTATCCTCAGGATATTTTTTCTATTTTCTTCGATTTCCTTGTTTGCGGTTCCTATATCGGCTCTGCACTGCTGAGAGGCCCTTTCAAGGTCATTTTTCTCTTTTTCAAGGGATTTTAAGGCCTGCAAAAGGGTCTCCTCTTCTTTAAGTAAAAGGGCAAGTCCTTGAGAGATCTTGTTTACATTTTCCCTGGAAAGAAGTTCTTCTTTTTCCTGCTGCAAAATCAGGACCTGAATATCAAGCTCCCCGAAATTACACTCTTCCCTGAGCGTGTTATTTTCCTCTCTCAATTCAAGCAAAACCTGCCTTTGCTCATGGATTTCTGCTGAACAGGTTTCTTTTTCCCGGAAGCATGCAACTTTATCCTCCTGGCACTTCTGGATAGCCTGTTTTAAAAATTCAATTTCCTGGAGGCGTTCCTCATAGTCCCTGATCATCAGGTCGAATTTTTCCTTTCGGGCAGCAGCAACTTCTTTGACTTCATTGCAGTGTTTTAATTCGGCATCGGATTCCTTCACGTTTTGCCTTAACCCGTTAAGGATTTCAAAGGGTCTGGCACTTTCGATTCCTTCTATTTCCTCTTTTACGGCAGCAAGGCTGTTTTTCGTATCTCTCTCAAGTCTTCGGACGGCAGTTTTTGCGCTCCCTGCTCTCTCCCTGTACTCCTCAAGCCTTCCAAGCTGCAAAAGATCGTCAATCATGCGCTGCCTGTCTTTTGGCTTTGCATTGATAAGTACGTCAATTTCTCCCTGCCGGATATAAGCACAATTTTTGTAAGCCTCTTCATCCATATTCAGGAGGGCGCATACTTCTTCATAAGTGCGGGTCGCCTGGTCAACTATACTTTGCCCATCAGCATAAAGGATGCATTTCGAGCTTGAAGCATTATCATTTTTTTGTGAATACCTGAAAGCCTGGTCAAGAAAATATTCCCTTCCTAAATGCTCGAACCCAAGCCCTATCCTGGCAGTTTCCGCCCCTTTGAAAATCATGTCTGTAAGCACAAAATCCTTTGAGAGAATTTTACTCCCGAAAAGTCCCATAAAGCACGCTTCAAGAAGGCTTGATTTTCCGCTCCCGTTTACCCCTGAAATTACTGTTACCCCTTCTTCGAAGGATAAGTCCAGATTTTTATAGCTTCTGATATTTTCAATACGCAGGCTTTTTAACTTCACAGATAATCACCAAGGTTAAACTGTCGCGGGGCAACAACCTTTCCTTTTCCTTTTTTCGGTCCCGTTTTCATTTTTTTCTCAGGAGTTTCAATCGGTTTCAAAGGTTTTTCTTCCTTAAGTTCAGTATTTTCTGAAGTTTCAAAAGCTTCTATTTCGTTTGCAGAATCTTCGGGTTCCCTGGTCAACTTTTCAGAGGGCACTACTTGAATAGCGGGATTAGTAACGGGCCCAGAATTCGATTCTGGACTCAATTCAGAACTTGGTTCGGGGGGAGAAGGGATATCGGATTCTACGGATGATTGTAATTGAGAGACAGACTTTGATACAGATCTTGATATAGGTCTTGATACAGGTATTTGTATAGGGGTTTGTACAGGTTCGGAGATGAGATCGAATTTTTCTTGCGATTCAGGTTCAGAAGGAGCTTTTTGAGAGGGCTCTAATCCAGATTGAGAGGTAACTTCAACTTCAGGAGGAGATATAAGCTCAGAAGGCTCCAATTCAGAAGCCTCATGCCCTGTTCTGGAAGTTTCAGGCGGGAGATCCACTGCCTTATTTGAAGGCTGCAAAAGCCTGGCAGAATTGGAAAAAGCTTCTTCTCTAAAATCCGGATTCTTAAAATCAATTGCCTTAACAAGCTTTAAAAGCCTGTTTTCGGTTTCTTCATCAACTCTTGATTTTGGGACATTAAGGCTCCGGATTATTTCATCAACAATAAGCCCTCCGTCATTTAGGCTCATTCTTTTGATTTCATCTGCAACTGCATGATCGGGATCTGAGAAGGTAACTGTTAAGCTTTCATCCGAGAGGACTTCTTTTGTCCTTTTATCATTAAAATTTACTACGAGAGCTCCTTTTTCTAGAAGATATTCTTCTATTTCACTCATAGAAAGTACAGCCTTTGAGTCCCCAGAAATTTCCAGGAACACCACTGCTTCAGGCAGTTCCTCAAGCCGCTCATTTATTTTAGAAAAAGCCTGGTCATGAGGGTTTTCTCCTCCATTCAGGTTTACCGGAATAGAAACAAACCTGCGGGTCGAAATTGGCCGCCTGCTTATCTCAACCCTGTCTGCTGAAAAAGTGACAATATTATAAGTACGGGCATCAGCTTCAGAAACACTGTTTCGCTCCGTACTTCCAGGGTAGGTGGCCCATGCCTCTCCTACGGGAAATTTCTCGTATTTGTGATAATCGCCAAGCAGAATTGCATCAACTTTGAAAGGAAGATTTTCAAGCACTACAGCGCAGTCCCATTCAGCATATGGGAAAGGCTGTACAATCTGATGCATTACAAGGATGTTTTTATAGTTCTTGAAGTCTTCAGGCATGGAAAAAAGGGCAGGATCGGGGACTTCGAAGTTAGAGTAATCGTAAGAAGAGATCTTTGACCTGGGCACACTGTCAATTCCATACACTGCAATATTTTCTATTATACGCGGTTTATTCCCAAGTCTTGCCGCAAGTCCCATTTCTTCAAAGAGGTCAAGCCACTGGGTATTCTGTTTACTCTCATGATTTCCGACGATTCCAAAAAAAGGAATTCCAGCGGTCTTTAATCTGGACAGGATATTAATGGTTTCCAGAAGGTCTTCAAGGGTTGGATTTCTCGAATCAAAAAGGTCTCCAGCATGCACAATAGCATCTACCTGCATCTCAAGAGCATCGTTTATGACCTGCTCAAAGGCTGCAAAAAAGTCTTTTCTTCGGAATTCGTTGTGATACTGCTTGTATCCGAGATGCGTATCCGCAGTGTGAAGTATCCTTATTTCCCTATCCATGTTTTTATCAGTCTCTGAATCTTACCCTATAAGGATTTCTATATTAATATTTTCCTTATTTTTCAGAAAAAGAAGCAACTGTTTAAGAAAGTAAAGCATATTGGCTCCTGATGATAGAGATTCATGTTGAATCTTTAAAGCTTCAAATTAATATATTCAAATATAAACTCAAATTAGAGAAAGCATTTTTTATTTTGAGAGTCGTTTTGAGAGTTGTTTTGAGAGAATAAATTTTCAAAACAGGAAAAATTGATTTTTCTTTAATTACCCAATTTACAATTATCTTGAGTTATATAAATTAACAATTTGTTTATATGATTATATATGTGATTAAAGATATAGAAGTAATAATAATGTTGCAAAAAATAGGTGGGAAAACCAGATGAGTAGCGAAGAATATATGCTGATTTTTGGGTCAAATATATACGCAAATCCAACATACACAATACTTTTTGGGGAAGATGAAAAAATAGAGGATAGAATACACCTGCTTACCCTGGAAAACAGTGATAATGGCCTGCTTCTAACAACGGACATTCAGGACGAAGCCGGAAACCCGGTGGCAAAGATAGACAAAAATAGCTTTACTCAAGGTGCTGAAAAATTCGATGCAAAGGGCGAGATAGAAAGCGAAGCCGGACTTACAGTAAGAAAAAAAGGGGATAATGCTACAATTTTTAGTGCAAGAATTACAGAAGAGGGATATATAGCAGTTACAGGAACTTATTATATTAAAGGCAAAAAAATCGAAATATCTGATAGTGAAGTAAAAATAGATGGGGAACCCAGGCAGACAATAAAAGGTATAAACATTCATGGCACTTTTTTTGTAGGAGTTGGGGAAATAACAATAACGGACGACGGCTTGAAATTCTATAATACTGACAATGAAGGAAACGCTTGTAACTGTTAATTTTGCAGAAAAAGTCTCATGTGTTTAATTATATAATTTCCCTTTTATTTTAGACACATCAACTCTTTATCTCGTTCTCCTCCATTTTTTTACGTTTTTTTACGTTGCATCGTTTCTGATCTAGTTTTCTCTGGTGCGTAAAAGATAAATATAAGGCTTATGGAATTTTATAAAGCCTTAAATTTAAGCAAAT
Source organism: uncultured Methanosarcinales archaeon (assembly GCA_964520335.1). Lineage (GTDB taxonomy): Archaea > Halobacteriota > Methanosarcinia > Methanosarcinales > Methanosarcinaceae > Methanosarcina. The sequence continues at coordinate 26,614 of CAZFNE010000004.1, forward strand.
TGATTTTTGAAAGGGGTCTTTAATGAAAAAAATGACAGAACAACATCTAATTAATGCATTTGGGGGAGAAAGCCAGGCCCATATGAGATATTTACATTTTGGGAACAGGGCAGAAAAAGACAAGTTTACTAATGTGGCCCGCCTATTCCATGCAATAGCGTATGCCGAATACATACATGCAGGCGACCATTACAGGGAATTAAAACACCTCAATGGTGGGTTTGTTGCAAACAGCATGGCAGCTTTTGGGCCAGGGGATTCAAAGAAAAATCTTGAGCTTGCTATTGCAGGAGAAACTTTTGAAATTGAGGAAATGTATCCTGTGTATATCGAAGTTGCAAAGTTTCAGGGAGAAAAGGGCGCACAAAGAAGTTTTGAATGGTCTTATGCAAGCGAATTAACCCATAAACAGCTTTTTGAAAGAGCCCTTGAAGCAGTTATTTCAGGAAAAGATATTGAATTAGGTGCTGTTCAGGTCTGCGGAGTATGCGGATACACGCTAGAAGGAGAAGCGCCTGACAGATGCCCAATCTGCAATGCATTAAAAGAAAAATTTAAAGCATTTGAGTAAACTGATAACTTAATTGCTTTATTTCAATTTTTATACCCTCAAGCTCCGTAGTTAAGCTAGAAAGGGGAAAATTATTATAAAAAAGAAGCTAAACAGAAAAAAAGCAAATTTAAAGGTTTTTAGCTTCTCGGATTCTCAATTTTGTTTTGCTAATCTTATATTTTTTCTGTCTATTCTAATTAAATAATACGGCTAACTTATGTCAAATTTTAGAGATTACACTCATAACTATGAGGGAAGTAAACAAAAATTCAAAAAAATTAGGCTTTAATGTGTCTGATAATGATGTCGATAAATATAGATTGTATAAACAATAAAATGAAATCAGGGCTAGAATGAGAATAGGTAGCCCGCCACCTAGGATCCCGCTTACGGAAGGATTTTTTGCTATTCTTAGTCGAAAACGTTTGAATAAAACTAAAATAAGCATTAATGTAATTGCAAATAATAAAAGATCAAGTTTAATATTGTCTACGAGAATAGATGTGAATCCAAAAAGTGAGATATTGGTACCTCCTTAATATTTATCAAGATGCATGCCAGTTGAGTAATATGAATTTTTTCATTTTTATGTCAAACTTAGGGAATTTGCTGTATTTTTCTTTCCTAACTCAGTCTGTAAAAGAACATAAAAGTTTGGTTTTTAATCGTTAACGCAAACAAAGTAAGTATTTAAATAGAGGATTTTTGAGGGGTTTACCTTAGCGAATAAACAGCAATAGGGAGGGAGCTTTTTATTTAAATTTAATAAGTTTTCTTCCTATATATAGATAATCCAAATACTTCTATATTGAATAATAACGCTAATTATATTTTCAGAATCTATTTATTCAAGAATATTTAGTCTAAAAATTTTATTAAGTCTTATAAGAATAAGCTGTTTAAAAAGAAGAAAGAACATAAAGAAGTCTATTTTTCCTTTTCTATCCAGATTAAAAATGGAAAAAAGAAGAGTGAATAAAGTAAAATCTCTTTATAAATGATTTTAAAATTAAAATAAATAAATTCCCGTTTATAATTTTTTGCGGGCTAGGGCAAAAACCAGTGCAGCCGTAAATATTGAACCAATGAATGTAAAAGCTGGTGTTGACACTGATGCTGGTGGAGATTTTATTTCTGCAGGAGTTTCTAATTCTGTAACCTCCTGTTTTTCAGATTCAAGGTTTTTTTCTTCGTAATATTCGTTGGATATAGTACAGTAAGCAACTGTAAAACCGCTGTTTACAACTGGTTCTGGATTTCCTTTTTCAACTAAGGAATAGCGGAAGTTTATAGGAAGAGATCCACCTGCCCACAATTCAGTAGGTTTAACCGTCCATTCAAAAATATGAGACTCATTTGGTTTTAAAATAACAGTAGAATATTTATTCATTTCAGAAGGCCCATTAATCACTAAAAAATTGCCACCTTCGATTTCAGAGAGTTGCCCAGACACTTTATATTCATTATAAACTGTTATATTTATCTTTATTTTAAAAGGTTCACCAATTTTTATTGTAGGAGTAGCGACTTCACTACCTGGCAAAATTTTATCATTAAAGTATACATCTATTTTCCCATATTCGCTTGTTGCAATTGCGGTGCTTTGCAAGAAAAGAAAACTAATTATTAATCCAAAAATCATTTTTATTAACTTCATTATAATTCCCCGTACTTTAGTATTAAATCTTCATATCCAATTGATTGTTCTGATCTGCCACCTGCCTTATCTCCAACTCCTTTGGCACCGGGTCCCACAATCGAAGTGGCATAACCAGAAAACTTAAAGCTAATCATATTATTAGTTCCCAATCTCAAATTGTATCCATTTTCGTCAGTTTTTACAGGATTATAAACTTCAGAATATTTTCTTACATACCTCTGTCCTTTGTGCCCAAAATAAGGCTTAGGAATTGCTTCGTTATCATTGTCAATAACAGTAAATTCTTCATATTCTCCCATAATTTCATAAGTCCAGATATTTATAGTAAAAATCCAATGCGGAGGCAGTACCGGCAACCCGCAAGGAATGGCAGCCATTGTTTTATCAAGCCTTTTTGAGATTTTAGCCTCTGTGTTGCCAGAGTACATAGCAATATTTTTGTCTTCCAGTTTTTTCAGTTCGTTATCGATTCTCCCAAAACAGGCATCCAGAGCAGCCCCCTTGTTTTGCATGGTTGCACAGATGCCATTAGAAACGCCGATTCTGACGTCTGTATCAATTCTATTCAGAGTAGCTTCAAGTTCGTCAGGGTCTACTTTAGGATTTAAGTTTCGGATTTCTTTTTTGATAAGGGAAGAAAGTTCAGAAGCCAGCTCATCTGTGCTGGACTTTTTAATTATCTGTTCACTGGTGAGGCCGACAAGATAGACTCTGGTAGTTACCCGAAGATGCTCTTTGTATATCCAGCCTGAGACAACAGGGTTTGAACTTACTTCAAATACTACGTTTTCAGTAATTTGGCCTTTCATTTCCTGGGCATAAACGTTATTCAGGACGTAGACTTGCCTATCAAGATAGGTGGTATCCAGGGAGACTCCCTGTTCGCTAAGATTCTGGTCGAGTTCTGAAACTTCGTTGTTCAAATTAAGTATGCTTCGACTTATTTGCTGGGAAGTTTCCGTTTTTACATATTCGTTGTTTGAGGCTAAGGCATTTGCAATATCCTCGGAGATTCCGGTTGTAAAAATGCAGGTATTCCGGACCCCGAGAGGATAGATTATTTTTCCGGACATGGCATCAGCCCATTCGTATTCTTTCCTCAGGTCAAAATCAGGATCGTGATACAGGTAGTTCGGTTTCTGGTCAACGATCAGGGTCAGATTTTCAGTCCAGTTGTATTTGCTTTCCGGCTGACCGGTGACGGTCATAGTAGAAATTATCCCCATATCTTTTCCAAGAACCGAAGAAGCTCTTTCAATTGCAGGATTATTAAAAAGTGTCATTGAGCCGGAGCTGACACTATCAAGAGCAGAAGTATCAAGGCCTTTATTCTTAAGTGCCTCTAAAATATAGGAATTGAGGTTTGAGTCAAGTTTGCTGTTTCTTTCTTCAATATCCTGAAGCAACTTATTATAAGCTTCATTTTTTGCAATAAACAGGGCAGAATCGCTTAATGTATATATTCTTCCTTTAGACGTAAGGTACTGAGCTTTGTTTACATACTTTTCACGATTTAATTCCAGCTTCCTGATAAGCTTCCTGGCAGTTTTTAACTGCAAGTCTGTTGGGTCCTGCCCTGGAGACTCAACAAGGGAATAATCAAAACTCGGGTTATCTGCTTCAATTGCCTCCAGCATCGAAAGGACTTCTTCTGCCATAATTTTATGCAGCCATAAAGGCACATTGCAGGTGACACTATAAAGGGGAAGATATTGCCTGTCAGGATAGGCCCAGTAATTGCCTTCAATTTCTCTTAAATCCACAAACTGCTGCCTATATTTGTCAGCAGCATCCGAACAGCAGGAGTCAAGTTTTTCCGTTTTATTCTCTGTTATATTTTCCTTTCTATTTTCTGTTCTTTCCGTTCTATTTTCGCTTTTATTTCCTTCTTGATTAATTTCGCCGTTACTTATATTACTTAAATAAACCCTGGTTTCCCTGTATTCTCGAGCTGCTGGTTCGCTGTAGGTTGAAAGCCCGGAATAAACACCTGCAGGAGAACGTTTATGATAAATTATTGTTAAGTTTTCAGATTCAGTTTCAAAATGAGACAAAGTTTCGGAATCGGTTTCACTTATGATTTCTGAGCCCGAACCACTTGAAGTATTATAATTGGTTACAGTTGTGTAATTTCCATCAGGCAGCTTTTCCCTGCTTTTCCATTTGTACGTATACTCGTAATTGTAATTTATTTTCCATCTTGTTTTTATTTTATAGGAAATATCGTACCTTATTGCCCAATCAAAAACATGGTCTTCTCGATTCAGGTAACCATCACTTCTATCCAGAAATGTAGTCCCGTCATTGCCTGCATGGGAGGGAGCATGCTTAATCTCTATATTACTTATATCAGTTGAAAGCAAGCTGACAGATCCACCAGTAAGAGACCAGTGGACTAGATTACCTTTTTTAGGCCTGATTGAAGGATTCAGGGAATAGGAGTATGATCTACTAACCTTATCATTCCAGGCATAAGATGGTACAAGTGAACCTCTATGCGCGCCGGATACATTATACTTCGAATTCCAACTAGCTGTATGCCCATTAAAAGAAACTGAATCGCTGTCAAAATTTGCGGTTATTTTTGAACTCAGGGATTTTAAAGAATTAAAACCCGTTCTCAAAACCTGTCCCTGCACAGGAGCTTTATAAACATTGGATGCAATCGTATGCACAAGGTCTGGAGTATTCTTATCCCAGATATGGTCATTAAAAACCCAGCCGTCAAGAACTCCGTCAGTATAGTCCGAAGCAGAAACATTTATTTTTGAATACTCTGAGAGTTCTTCGAGCGACGTATTTGATTCTTCAAGGGATTTTTCAACCCCCTCCTTGACATCCAGGGAAAACGATTTGTTTTGTGCAAGAGCATCATAAGTACTTGTCAGGTTTACCCCTTTTTGTT